>JACQOD010000058.1 GCA_016202725.1 Candidatus Aenigmatarchaeota archaeon
ATGTTCAAGATCTCGGACGAGGGGATGATGTCATGAGCATCCGGAAGCGTTCGCTTCATTCTCAATGGATACACCATCAGCCCGGGGAAATGGACAGTTTATTTTGTGGCAAGGCCTTATGCGTAGGACCGCTCGATCAACTCGTCCAGGAGACGGGACATGGGCCTTCCCTCCCTTTGGGAGGCTGCCTTGAGCTTCTGGTACGCCCCGCGCTGGAGGGTGAAGCTCCGCCTGAGCTTCTCCAAGGGGAGGTGGCCGGTCCGGTCGTACTCCTCCAGCATGTTCGTATACTTCTCGTTCTCCTTCATCAATCGCTTAATGTCCTTCCACTGCATAGCGTATCAGCCTCTCGATCCGGTCCGCATCCTCGATGTTCTCCCGGGCGATCCGGGTGATTTCCTGCACCATGCGCTCCTTCACTCGTCCGCCAGTATCCACCCTGCACTCTTCTAGGATCGTCAATGCCACCGTGAGGGCAGTCCGCTTATTCCCGTCAGTGAAGGGGCGGCCGATGAGCATGGCCTTCCAGAGGTAGGCGATCTTTGCGAAGAGCGCCTTCCCCGTACCCCTCTCCAGCGCGGTCTCAATCTCGGCGTCCATGCGGAGGCTTCCTCCGTAGTGCACGTTGATCCGGCGGATGCAATCCTTGTCAATGATATAGTCCGTATTTATATATATTATTCTGTACTCTCGGCTTTATAAAGACCCCAGGCGGCATCAGGAATGCCCACACATGAGGCTTTTGGATGCAAGGGCAGTATGGCAAATGGGCGTTGCCTGCCGGATGAGCGGTCGTTGCTTGGGGAGCAGCCAAGCTGCAGGTCACTGCGCCACAGAACCGGATTCACCCGCGCAGCTGCTTCGCGACGGCCTCGAGGGAGAGCTGCTGCTCCTTCCCGGTCTGCATGTCCCGGAGGGTGTAGGCCCCTGCCTTCAGTTCCTTCTCGCCCACGAAGAGGAGGTGGGGAATCCCCCTGCTGTTGGCGTACTCCAGCTGCTTCCGCAGGGAGCGGCCCATGACCTCTGCCTCGCAGGCGACGCCCCGGGCGCGCAGCTCCCCCGCGAGGGAGAGGGCGTTCCCTGCCAGCTCCTCCCGGACCGGGGCGACCAGCAGGTGGGGAACCGGGGCCTTCCCGGTACCGAGGATCTCCATGACCCGGTCGATGCCCATCCCGAAGCCCGTGGCCGGGACCTCCCCGCCTCCGTAGAGGCCCACCAGCGTGTCATACCTCCCGCCGGAGGCCACGGAGCCGAGGTCCTCGTGCCCCTCCACCATGGTCTCGAAGACGAATCCGGTGTAATAGTCAATCCCCCGGACAACCGAGGGGTCGTGCCGGACGTTCGTGATGCCCATCTCCTTGAGCAGCTCCGTGATCCGCGCGATGCCGGGGTCGGTCCGGCCTCCCTCCTGCCCAACGAGGCCTAAGAAGGCTTCAGCCTTTGCCCGGGGGATGCCCTTCTCTTGCAGTTCCTTCTCCACTCCTGCCTTGCCGACCTTGGCGAGCTTGTCCAGGGCCCGGAGGGCGTCTGCTTTCTTGCCTTCAGGGATGCCAGCCTCCTTCGCCAGGGCCTCCACCGCGGTGCGGGAGTTCACCCGGAAGGCGAAGCGTTTCAATCCAGCAGCACGCATGCAGTCCGCGGCCACCGCCAGGACTTCAGCATCCGCCTCCGGCCGGGGCGAGCCCAGCAGCTCGACCCCCGCCTGCCAGAACTCCCGCCATCGCCCCTTCTGGGGCCGGTCGTAGCGCCACATGTTGGTGAGGTAGCAGAAGCGCATCGGCTTCGGGAGGTTGGGCGAAGAAGCGACAATCCGGCAGATGGGGACCGTCGGGTCGAAGCGCAGGCCCAGCTTCCTCCCGGCCTTATCGGTGAAGACGTACAGCTCCTGCTCAATATCTGGTCCCGACTTGCGCGCCAGCAGGTCGAAGTCCTCGAAGGCCGGGGTCCAGACCTCCCCGTACCCGTACGACCGGAAGACTCCCCGCAGGCGGGAGAAGAGGGCCTCGCGCGCCGCCATCTCCGCGGGGAGGAGATCGCGGGTCCCGCGGGGCGGCTGGAACTTTTCCATGCTACAGAATGGGATCCGCAGGCTAATAAACCCCGGTACGTGTTTAGCTGCCAAATGCATGCTATCGGTTTCCAAAAGGGTGGGAAAAATGGAATCAGAACCAAGAGAGCGTGCGG
>JACQOD010000007.1 GCA_016202725.1 Candidatus Aenigmatarchaeota archaeon
TCGTTCACGTTATTCTGCGGCGACCCCTTAGAAGGCCCCGCCGATGAAGGTGCCCAGCCAGTAGGTCGCCAGCGCGGCGATGAATCCCAGGGTCAGCATCTCCAGCCCGCTGCGGATCCAGTTGCGCTTGGTGACCCTGGTCTTGGCCGCGCCCAGGAGGAAGATGCCTGCCAGGGAGATGGCCCAGGATGCGGGCAGGGCCAGCGCCACCGGCAGGAAGAGGTACGCGATCAGGGGCACGAAGCCCCCGACCAGCGCCGCGATGCACATGATCACCCCGATCTTCGCCGGCGACGCGAACTGGGTTTCCGAGATCCCCAGCTCCTCCTCCAGCATCACCCGCAGCCATATCTTCTTGTTCCGGCTCAGGGTGGCGACGATCTTATCCAGCAGGCCGCCCTCGAATCCCTTCAGGCGGTAGAGTTCGCGCAGCTCCTGCCGCTCGTGCGCCGGATCGTTCTCGATCTCCCGCTTCTCCCGGGCGATCTCCTCGAGGTAGTACTCGATCTGCGCTCGGGAGGAGAGGTAGGCGTTCATGCCCATGCTGATGGCCGCGGCCATCATCTCCGCGAGGCCGGCTACCAGGATGACCGCCGGTCCCAAGGCTGCTCCAGCGACGCCGGTGACGAGGGCGAAGTTGGACACCAGCCCGTCGTTGAACCCGAACACCACTTCGCGGATGTAGCCCCCTGCGGTGGAGTGGACCTCCCCGTGGGGCTTCTTGCCCCGGTGGAGCTGGTCCAGCACCGCGCGCTTCTCCCGGAAGATGTCCTTCACCGGCATACCAGGAATGGGCGCGGGCCCATAAAAAGCAGGGGGGTGTTGCAGCAGGAACCTGCACACGGCACGCTTCCCGTGCGCCGAACAGGTGCTGCTCCGCGCACAACCTCCATCACAGCTCAACCTTCTCCCCCCGCCGGAGCGGGAGGAGCGGGGCCTGGGGCCAGGCCCGGCGGATGATGCGGTTGATGAAATCCGGGTCTTTCAGGAAGCCGTCGTGGATGGGGATGAGGTGCCTGGGCTGCAGCCGCCTCGCTGCGGCAAGGGCCTCCCGCAGGGTCAGCCAGGGCCCCATCACCGGCAGGGCCAGGATCTCTGGTCGCAGATCAGGGGGGAAGGCGAGCGAATCCCCGGGGTGGAGCATTCTCCCTCCGATGAGGAAGCCCGTATTCTCCGGGGTAGCCAGCCCCTCGGGGAGGAGGCCGTGGGCCATGCCCTGCAGTCGCAGGGGCAGGCTCCCGGCGTGGTGGACCGGCAGGCCCTGCTGCCGCAGCAGGCTGGCGACCGCAGGGATGGTGATCGCCTTGGCCTTCGTGTCCCGGATGATGCTCTTCAGGACTTCGGGGAAGGTGTGGTCCGCATGCTCGTGCGTGAGGAGGATGGCGTCCAGTCGTCCAAAGAGGCCCGGTTCCGGAGGAACCGGAAACGAGAGATTGCCCGGATCGATCAGCAGGCGCTTGCCCTGCTCCTCCACGAGGAGGCAGGAATGGCCGAAGGAGGTGATCTGCATGCTGCCCTGCTCTTGGTCAGGTGCGGATAAATAGCTCGCGCCGGAAGCGATGGTGAGATCCAGGCGTCCGCAGGACCCTCCCCGCCTGGGCTGGAGTGCCCGCCACCCCTTCGGGTCCAAGACGCGAACAGGAAGAGTCACCCGCCTCGCAGCCCCCCGGTGAAGCCCGGAGCCTCAGAACAGGCGGAACCCCGCTGGCGCAATGCCATCCTGCGTGAGGAGGAACTTGGTCGCCTCCCCCTCGGGGCGGGAGCGGTGCTTTATGATGGTGGCCTTCCTTTCCCCGGGCTTGCTCGTCTTCTCCAGGAAGAGGAGGGTCTTGGACCAGTAGCGGATCGCGTCCCCGCCCACGACCTCCATCTTTCCGGAGTCCCACTGGCGGAAGGCGTGCGAGGTCACGAGGACCGGGATGCTGCGCGCGCGCGCGAGCGCTGAAAGCAGGGACAGCTGCCGCGAGAGCTCGCGGTTGGCCTCCATGACGGAGGGGGATCTGACCCTGCGTTCCCCGTTGGCGGGCTGGCGCGCTTCGCCCTCGCCGCTGCGCGGCTCGTTGTCGGTGAACTCCAGCCGGTAGAGTGCGGACAGGGAATCCACGACGACCAGGTCGGTCCCTTGCAGGGCGCGGATCATCCTGCCTTGGTCCGCGAAATCCTTCGGCTGGAGGAGGTTGATCTTCGGAAGCAGGCTCTTGTAGCCGGGGAAGAGCTGCTCCAGCCGCGCGAAGGAGAACCCCCCTTCGGTGTCGAGGTAGGTCACGGTCCCCCCCTGCTGGATGCAGGCCAGCGTGGCCAGCAGGCAGAGGTTGGTCTTGCCGCTTCCCGGCTCCCCGTAGAGGTTGGTCACCGCGCC
Source organism: Candidatus Aenigmatarchaeota archaeon (assembly GCA_016202725.1). Lineage (GTDB taxonomy): Archaea > Aenigmatarchaeota > Aenigmatarchaeia > QMZP01 > QMZP01 > JACQOD01. The sequence continues at coordinate 2,360 of JACQOD010000007.1, forward strand.
CGGCTCCAGGGGGCCCAGGAAGGGCGGGAAGGGCTCCGGAAGCAGGATGTCCATGGCACCGCTTGGCGGCAGGATTTATATGGCCGATCATTCGTTCAGCAGCCACTGCTCAATATTCTCCAATGAGATAGTAATCCCGGAGGCTTCAACCGTCGAATGAGTTCCCGTGTAAAGTATTCGCGCTCGACTCACTTTCTTAGCGGTACAGAACTCCACGAGCCCCCTCTTCTCGCGTTCGGGAAGGTGCTCGGCGGAGCAGACGTTAATGGGCTGGATGTCATTCTTCTTTCGCGAAATGAAATCCACCTCCTGCCTCATCTTCCAGTAGTAGACTTCAAATTGCCGGTGCTTCAGTTCGATTGCAACAGCGGCCTCCAGCAATCTCCCCGTGTCTTCGCTGAACGACTTGGATGCATATTGCTGCATGCCAAGATCATACGCATATACCTTGCGCTTCCGTGTCAGCGACTCTTTCAGCGAGTAGGAGAAATACGGGACCTGGAAGATCAGGAAGGACGCCTCTAGGTAGCCAATGAACCGCCTAATGGTCGCGTAGCCGAGGCCCGTCAAGCTTCGCAGTTGTTTAAGGCTTGTTTCCTTCCCCGCATGGGTCAGCAGGTAGAATGCAAGGCTTCGTAAGGCATTGCTATCGCGGACATTGTACCTGCTCATGATATCTTTCACGAGGGCGGTCTCAAAGTACGACTCCAGCAGCTTCTCCTTCTTGTCGGGATCAAGCACCACCTCCGGATACCCTCCGATCTTGATATATTCCATGAGGCCTCGCCTGGTGACGCGATGGAATTCCTTATAGGACAGCGGAAGAATCTGGAACCCGATTCCCCGTCCTCCGAGCGCCGTGGAGAATTCCCCGCTGAGCAGTTTCGCAGATGACCCGGCAACTATCACCTTGCATTGTCTGGTATCCACTGCCCTGCGCACCCATTTCTCCCACCCTGGAATCAGCTGTACCTCATCAAAGACAATGCAGTCAGTCGCCCGCAGGCCCTCCGCAAAATCGTCCATGGTCTTGAGTGTCAATGCATCAATCAATGCGGGATCCTCGAGGTTGACATACCTGGTTTGGATACGTCCCGGAAGCCGTTCCAGCAGGTGTCTCGCTACGACTGATTTTCCCGACCGCCGAGGCCCGGTGAGAAAGATGGCGTGCTGATTGCTTATGTGGGGAAGAATGCCCTCCTCGACATCCCGTTCAAAGGTCTTTTCGCGCAGCCTCCATTTTACGAGCAATTCATGCAATTCTGGTCGCATACTTCCTTTTCATGGGCTCTCTAATAAAGGTTACCACATATGGTAACCCTATATAAATCACCTCAACGGGATAAAAGCGAACGGTCTCAGGCATTTTTCGTTCGGTAACCAGCAGTTCTCTTGGCGGCCGGATTTATATCGCCATGAAAAACGAGGAGGATTATCACCACAAGGAAGTGAAAAGTATAGCTTTATAAACCTATCCCCCAAGAAAACGGGGGGAACACCATGACCCGCAAGCCAGAAGCCCGGGATCCGTGGGTGAAGCAACCCAGTGGCCTCGTTCTATAGACAGAACGATCTTGCATACTTCTCGTTCTGCGTATAGAACACTCTTGTCCTTTCGTGAGGGACACCTCGCTCCAGCTTTTCCTGCACGCCTGCTTTTTAAGGCGGCGGGGGGGAATGATGATCATGGCCACCGGCGGCATGCACCCAGAGCGCATCCCAGCCGCTGCTTTTGCCCCCTATTTCGTGTAAGGCTGTCTTTCCCATGGACGGCGCCATTCCTCCCCTGCTGCAAGAACGAATCTGGTCCGTGGCAGCGTTCGCGTGGCGCCAGTTAACTGGTCCTGAGCGGAGGGCATTGAACATCCTTGCCAATGCTACCCTGCCCGCGACTGCGCTCGCAAGGGGCATTGCTGGCGAGGAAGCCTGTTCCCTGACCGCCGCCTGGAACGGGCTGCGCAAGCTGCGGGCGGCGGGATTCATCGCCCGGAGGGGAGGGACGCTCAGGCTCACGCCTGCGGGAGAACTGCTCTGGGAAGGAGGACGCCATGCACTGCAAGTACTGCCGCGAGAATGAAGGCTGCGTCTACGAGCAGCCGCTGCTGGACATCTGGGATCTGCGAACGCTGCCCTGCGAGCGCGAGGTGGCCTACCGCTGCCCCCTCACCGATGCAGTGCGGGAGGGGCTGAGCCCTCCCCTTTCCGACCACCTTCCGCAGCGGTGGCTGCTGGAACGCGTGCGGGATTTAAGCGAATGAGGAGAAAAGGTAGGTATGGACATCGAGACCCGTCTGGCCCTGATCCGCGGCGTCGCCGAAGAAATCATCACGCCCGAGGAGCTGCGCTCCCTGCTGGAGCAGAAGGCCCATCCGGTGGCGTATGATGGGTTCGAACCGAGCGGCCTTGCACATCTTCCCTTTGGTGTGTATCGGCCCTTGCTTCTCAAGGACCTGCTCAAAGCAGGCGTGAAGTTTAAACTCTTCCTCGCCGACTGGCACGCTGCCCTGAACCACAAGATGGGCGGTTCCCTGGAGGCCATCCGGCAGGTGGGCGACTACTTCGTCGAGGTCTGGAAGGCCGCAGGGGTGGACCTGGAAAAGGTCCAGGTGGTCTGGGCGAGCGACCTCTGCACCCGCAGGGAGTATTGGGAACGGGTGATCCGGGTCGCCAAGCACACCTCTGTCCTCCGGGCAACCAGGGCCTTGTCCATCATGGGCCGCCGCGAGGGCGAACTTCTGGAGGTGGCCCAGTACTTCTACCCGGCCATGCAGGTGGCCGACATCTTCGAGCTGGGGGTGGACATCACCCAGCTCGGCATGGACCAGCGGCGGGCGAACATCCTCGCGCGCGAGGTCGCGGAGAAGCTGGGGTGGGCCAAGCCCGTGGTGGTCTCGCACCACATGCTCACCGGCCTCCAGGGCCAGGCGGAGCCGGATGCTGCCCAGGTCTATGATGACAATGCGCAGGTTAGCCGCCAGATTGCGGCGAAGATGTCCAAATCACGACCGCAGTCGGCCATCTTCGTCCACGACTCCCTGCAGGAGATCGAGCAGAAGCTCCAGGGGGCATTCTGCCCGCCCAAGCAGGTGGAAGGGAATCCCATCCTGGATTACGCCAAGGAGATCGTCTTCCGCGCCCAGAAGGAGCTGGTCCTGGAAAGGCCAGCCAAGTACGGGGGGGAGCTGGCCTTCTCTTCAGCAGCGGACCTGGAGGAGGCCTACCGCAAGGGAGAGGTCCATCCCCTGGACCTCAAGAAGGCCGTTGCCCTTGCCGTGGACCAGCGGGTCGCGCCCATCCGCGCGCACTTCGAGAAGCAGAAGAGGGCCAAAGAACTGCTGGCGCAGGTGCGCGCTCACCAGGTCACCCGCTGATCAGAGAAATACAATAGTAAGCAATCCTTTTGCCTTCTCAAAATCTCTGTCCATAGTGTATAGCGTTGCGCCATGTTTGATGGCGGTTGCAACAATGATCGCATCGGCCATTCCGAGGCCGAGTTTCGCTTTCTCCTCGGCGGCCAGTTTTATCGTATCATTCCCGAGGTCATCCATGAAGGAAGCTTGCACCATAAATGATGCGATGCGCTCGGCATCTTCCTTTCCTTTCACGCGAAGGATTTTATGGTAGACTTCGAAAATGTTGATCTTCGAGCATATGACCGGTCCTTCTGATCCATCAATGAATGGTCGAAGCTGTTCCCCCTTCCGACCCCCGAAGAA
>JACQOD010000008.1 GCA_016202725.1 Candidatus Aenigmatarchaeota archaeon
CGGCAGGGCATTGCCGTTGGGGAATATGCGCAGGGTGGCAATGCATCCTCCGGCTGCAGCCGGGAGGAATTCTTGCTGCATGCTTTAAAGCGGCAGGCAAAGGGGATATATGGCCACGGAGTGTACGATCATGATTGAAGAAGGCGCGGACGGCTTCCTCCTGTCGGAGGTGCTTGAACTGCCGGGATGCCACACCCAGGCCAAAAGCCTCGACGAACTGATGCAGCGCACGCGGGAAGCCATTCGCACCTATCGTGAAGGAACGCGGGGAGAACAGGCAACGACGAAGTTCCGCGGGATTCAACGCATGACCGTGTGAGGCCATGAACCGCCTTCCGATGTTGAAAGGGCATGAGCTCCGCGTGCTGATCCGCATGGGATTCGAGCAACCCCGGGCTGCAGTCGGATCGCATGTCTTTCTCCGGCATCCTGACGGGAGAACAACCGTCGTGCCAGTCCAACGAAGGGACTGACCGCGGATTGCTGGCAAAGATCATCAAGAAGGACCTGGGCATGTCCAGGGACGCATTTGCCCGGTAGCTGTGAATGCTCACTGCGCGCCGTGCGGGTAGAGGAGAACCTTCAGGGAGTCCTGGGCCGAGGCGACCAGGCGGAAGCCTTCCTGGGCCTGGCCGAGGGGGAGGCGGTGGGTGACCAGGTCCCGCACCTGCAGCCTGCGCGAGCGCAGGAGGTCCAGGGCGGCGCGCATGTCCGCTGGCGGGCCGGCGTAGCTGGTGAGGAGGCGGACTTCATTCTTCCAGAGGTCGTTCAACGGGAGGGGGAGGCGGTCTTCCGGCCGGGGCACGGCGAAAAACAGGATCGTCCCGCCCTTCTCGACTGCAGTCAGGGCCTGCTGGGCCGCGGGCAGGGCGCCGGTGCAGACGATCACCAGGTCGTGGGGCTGCAGGGGCTCGCGCGCGTCCTGGACCTTGTCAGCGCCGGCGCGCTTGGCTGCCGCGAGCCGGTAGGGGGAAATGTCCGTGGCGGTGATTTCCCCCGCTCCCAGGGCGCGGGCCAGGAGGATGTGGAGCAGGCCCGCCACGCCCGAGCCCAGGACCAGGACCGACTGGCCGGGACGCAGGCCTGCCAGGCGCTGGCCCCGCAGGGCGCAGGCCAGGGGTTCGACAAAGGTGCCCTCGTCGTAGGTCAAGCCTTCGGGGAGAAGGAAGGTTCCCCGGTCCACGTTGAGCTGGGGCAGCAGGACGAACTCCGCGAATCCTCCCGGATGGAAACTGGTGGAATGCAGGGTGGCGCAGGCGGAATGGTGGCCCGCATGGCAGTATTTGCAGGCATTGCAGGGGATGTGGTGGGTGGCCACCGCCCGCTCCCCGGGAGAGAAGCGGGGATCCCTGCTCTCTTCCACCACCCCGGCCACTTCGTGGCCGAGGACGAGCGGGGCCTTCTGGATGCGGTACCACTCCATGACATCCGACCCGCAGATCCCCGAGGCCAGGACCTTGAGGAGAACCTCCCCTTCCCGGGGAGAAGGACGGGGGACGTCCTCGATGCGGACGTCCGCGTTGCGGTGATAAACGGCGGCGCGCATGAAGAAGGATTGCGCGCAAGCATAAAAAGGGGAGGAGAACCTTTTTATAGCCCCCCGAGCACGGTTGTGCATGGCCCGGCCCCCGGAAGAGTACGCATGGATACGGTTTAACCCGCGGCAGCTGTCGGCGAAGGTGCTGTCGCGGGGCGCGGGCACGGACGCGCTCATCAGCGTCTGCAGCGACCTCGCCGCATATGACCTCCTCTCCTCCTATCCGGCGGGGGCAACCTACAAGGGAAACCCCGTCCAAGGAAGCAATGGCACTGTGAGTTACTCCGAGGGCCCGGGAGGCCCACTGGTGCTTACTGCAACGCCGCTTCCTTCCAAGCGCAATCTTGCCCTTGCTGACCTCGTGCGCGTGCCGGTGTGGAATAAGGATAAGGGCGCCGTCGGATATGAGGGTCCCCGTCCGCCCTCATCCGAGTTCTGGCTCCACGAGGAATTGTATGCGGACCTGCCCGTGACGTGGATTGCCCACGTGCACGCTCCGGTAGCGGATCTCTTCGCCCCGGCGGCCCGGCGTTTGTGGCGGGATCTCGGCGTGCGCGAGACGGGAACCTATGCGGAAGACGGGACGCTTGCGGTTCCCGAGTCGGTCAAAATGGTGCTCGACGATCCTCTGCAGGATTACGTGGTGCTGACCGGCCACGGGACGCCCTGGGACCCTGCGCACACGGGGGCCGTCGTCATGGACACTGATCCCGAGCGTCTTGTGGCGCGCATCAGGACCATCCATGACAGCTTGCGGGCAGCGGTCTGACGTGCCAGGCCTGATCGGCACTCCGTCTTGGTGCGACGTTTGCATGGCAGCCACACCTGCCTGTCTATCGCAGCGTTTCCCGTTTTTGAGAACCATCATCAAGCGCGCATCGCCAATGAGCCGCCCCGCCAGCATGGCCTGAAGGACGATTGGCCTGAAGAACGGTCATGGAACGTGCGGGCCGGCAACGCACGGCTATGCCGTCACCTGGGTCTCCTTCAGGAGCGGGAGGGAGGGGCCCTTGAAGCGGTTGTAGATCTCCATGCCGTCCTCGGGGGAGGCGCGGTCGTGGATCACGGCCCGGACGGCGCGGATCATGGCCTGCGGGGATTCTGATTGGAAGATGTTCCGGCCCATATCCACGCCAATCGCCCCCGCGCGCAGGGCCTGGTGGGCCATCTGGAGGGCGTCGAACTCGGGGATCTTCTTTCCCCCCGCAATGACGATGGGCACGGGGCAGCCCTCCACCACCTGCTCGAAGCCGTCGCAGTAGTAGGTCTTGACCAGGTGCGCGCCCAGCTCCCCGGCGATCCGGCAGGCGAGGGAGAGGTAGCGGGCGTCCCGGACCATGTCCTTGCCCACCGCAGTGATCGCGAGCACGGGGATGCCGTACTCCTCGGCTTCGTCCACCACCTTGGCCAGGTTCAGGAGGGTGTCGCGCTCGTGGGGAGAGCCCACCAGGATGGAGAAGGCCACTCCTGCCACGTTGAGACGGAGGGCGTCCTGCATGCTGGTGATGATGCCCTCGCGGAGGAGCTCCTTCGAGAGGATCGAGGTCCCTCCCGAGACGCGGAGGATGATCGGGATGTCCGCTTCAGGAGGGATCGCATGCCGGAGCACGCCACGGGTCAGGGCTAAGCAGTCGGCATAGGGGACCAGGGCCTTGACCGTGTCCCAGGGCTTTTCAAGGCCGTGCGTCGGCCCCATGAAGTAGCCGTGGTCCACGGCGAGCATGAGCGAGCGGCCCGTGCTCGGGCGCACGATCTGGGCCATGCGGTTCCGGAAGCCCCAGTCCATGGCAGGGATGGGAAGGAAGACATAAAAAGCCGTGCCGCCTGTAGCGTCACGTTGCCAGCGCTCAACCCGCCGCCGGGGCGCAGCCTTTCCCCGCCGGCATGCGCGGCTGCCTTGCCCCTGCAGCCCCGCTTGCTGAAGGCGTGCAACGGCAAGAAGCGTACGCCCCTTGCCTCCCGGCGCCCATCACCGCGCGCGGACCGGGACCAGGGTGGGGCGCGCCATGCGGGCGTTCTCCTGCTCGGCCCGCTCCGCGAGCAGGCGCATCCAGCGGACCGCCAGGGGAGGATGCTCGCCCACCGCGGTCTCCGCGGACAGCATGACGCCGCTGGCTCCCTGGCGGACAGCCGTGTAGACGTCATTCGCCTCCGCGCGGGTGGGGCGCGCGTGGGCGGTGAGGGACTCCAGCATCTGGGTCGCCACGATGGCCGGGATGGCTGCCGCCCTGCAGCGGCGGAGGATCTTTTCCTGGAGGGGCGGGACCTCCTCCAAGGGGAGGTTGATGCCCAGATCCCCCCGGGCGACCATGATCGCGTCGCTCGCGGCGATGATCTCCCGCAGCGCGCGCACCGCATGGGCGTTCTCGATCTTGCTCACGATCAGTATGCCGGGACCCAGGAGGGCGCGGGCCTCCTCCACCATGGCCGCATCGCCCACGTGGGAGAGGGCCACGGCCTCCACGCGGTGCTGGACGGCGAAGCGGAGGGCCTGCTTGTCCTCCCCGGGGAGGGCATGGAGGGGCGGGAGTTGGGCGGTGGAGACGGCCTTCCCTGGCTTGAGGACGCAGTCCGAGGTCACGAGGCAGGATGCCCCCTCGGGGGAGAGGGACTGCACCACCAGCTCGACGAAGCCGTCGTCCATCAGGATGCGCGCCCCCCTGCGGAGCTTGCTGAGGAGCAGGGGCGGCTGCAGGACGACCCGTCCCGGCCCCGGGGACGCGGACAGGAGGACCTGCTGGCCCTTCTCCAGGGCTTGCGGCTGGTCAGCGCGGACCCGGACCTCGTGGCCCTTGAGGTCCAGCATGGCCTTGATGGCGGTCCCTTGGCGGCGGTTGAGGGAGCGGACCAGTTGCAGGCGGCCGGCATGGGCCGCCTCGTTCTCGTGGGAGAAGTTCAGGCGGGCCCAGTCCATGCCTTCCTGGGCCATGGCCGCCAGGACCGATGCCCGCTGGGAGGCGCCTCCCAGGGTGGCGATGATCTCTGTCGGCATGCTCCTCACTTGCGGGGAGGGGGTATATATTGCTATCCGCGGGAGGTCGGCGGATTGCCGTAGTCTCCCTTGGGAGGGGCTTTGTTGAAAACGTCATGAGCACATCCCCGGGGAGACGGGGTCCGGAGGGCAATGAAGGCCCAAGAATCCGCTCCTGCAACAACGCCCTTTGGAGGGGGTATTTAGGGGGGTTCCTCCAAGATTCTTCATGGCCGACCACCTCCTGTGGTTCTACGGGACCGAATGCGTGCATTGCCATGAGATGGATCCGCTCGCCGAGCGGCTCGAGCAGGAGGAGGGCATCGCCCTGCTCAAGCTTGAAGTCTGGCACGACATGAAAAATGCGGCGGTCCTGGCGGACCTGGACAACGGGAAGTGCGGGGGGGTTCCCTTCTTCTTCAACAAGCTCACCGGGAAGTGGATCTGCGGGTCCACCAGCTACGACAAGTTCAAGGCGTGGGCCCTCGGGAAGTAGTCACGCGCCGTGCCGGATGCGTGCCTGGTAGCCGTCCTTTGCGAGCACGGCCGCAATCCCCTCCCAGTCGGCTGGTCCCGGCCGCCGCGAGCAGCCATAGACCACAAGCGTGGTTCCCTCGGCGGCGACCGTCACCTGGTACTGGCGGGATTGGAAGTAGCTGCGAACCGCCGTCCGCGCGCCGAGGACATCATTCTTCTCCAGCTTGCCCCGGTGATGGAACCCGACGCGGATCAGGTCGATGCGTCCCAACTCGCTCTTGAGCGCCATCCTGGATTCTTCGGCGGACAGCATAAAAGGCTGGGGAGTGTGCAGGCGCGCTTCCAGCCTCCCGCCTGCCGGGGGCGCGGTCGCGCGGTGAACTGGTGCGGGGCTTAGGGGAAACTGTAAGATAAAACAATTAACATTCCATGTGAACAAGAGGGGAAGGAATGCCGGAGACGAATGGATAGGAATGAACTGTGCGGTTTCCCAGCCGCATCGCTTCCAGTAGCATCATACCGTTTCGGTCGGTTATTTATGCTAGTGTCGCCCTTATCGTCGCCCCGGGAAGCTTCAGACATCACTGAAAGCATCGCGGGGTCTAGCCAGCAAATAGAGACGGAGTACCCGCTGCCGGTAGGATTCGGAAATGTGCTCTTCACCGTACACCCGCATGCTTTCGAATGCCTCCCGCTCCTCGGGAAGAAGTGTCCTGTCCAACGCACAACGGACGTGGTCTACGTTGGGGTTCGCTATCTCAAGGGAGCCATCACGGATGGCCTTGTACACTGCGCGGTCCTTCTGCGTGGTGCGGGGGCCCACGTTCCTGGCGCGTATCCGACCGACGGCCTGACCCAGAATGGATCCGATCCCCTCGGCGTTCAGGATGATGTAGTTCGCAGGGCCGCCATAGTGCATCCGCACATTCATCATTTCGCGCATATCAGTGATGCGGTCCATCACGTAGAGTCCATCGAAGATGCGGCTCGAATCCCCCTTATGGTATCCTTGGGGGAGATCAAGATAGTGACGCACGATGGCGACCGCAAAGTCATCGGCCGGTGCCCGCTCAGGAAGATGGTTGCGGACCCAGGGGTGGTGGGCGGTGAACCGGTAATTGTTCGCGGCAAGCCCCCACGTGTCCGGGACTTTCTCGTCGGCAAACTGGCCACGGAACTTGATGCCCAGGGCCCGAATGAGAAGGTCAAGTTCCCTTCCGGTATCCTGCTTTTCAAGCCAAATAATGGCGGCACGGGCGTCATTGTGATTAGCGAGTCGGTCGATAGGGAATTCTGTGAGGGGACTGGAATCCGGGGATGACAAGTATCGCCCCGCTTCGGTCGTGAGGCGGCGCCGCAACCTCTGCACCGCCTTGGCGAGGAGGTCTCTCGGTGACATCACGCTCTTGATCTCATACCCCGCCTTCCGGAATGCCTCCGCCAACCCTTCTTCCAGCAGCCGTTTCTTAAGCGCCGCCTGGTCAGAGACGTCTATCTCTTCCGTCTCCTCAACGTACGAATAGGGGCGGAGCTCCTCCCAATGCTCGACGAGGTAGTGAAAAAGGGCCTCCGTCAGCACCGCCGCGAAACGTGATCTCCTGCTCCCTCCTGGTTCCCCTCCCCCTCCGCCTCCGCCGCTGCCCGTTGACGGGTGCGGCTCAAGAGGACGGATCAGATCGGGAGAAAGGTTCTCCCGGAGGGTCCGGTCCAAGTCATCCATAAAATACCTCCTTTCGGTGAGGGGTTGCTCCGCGCCGTGGAGCCAATGAATGTCGACTTTCTCGAGCTCGTTTCGGAAGACTATGACTGACTTTCCGCGTACGTCGTCCGCAGTCACCGGCTTCTTTCTTGACCGGCCAGGCGATGCGCAAAGCTTGCACAAGCGGGTCACGTCCTCATCGGTGAGCCGCTCGGGATCCATTCCTTCCCTGTAGAGGATCTCTTGGGCAACATCGAAATTGAGCCTGAACTCCGAAATCACCACGGAGGACTGTCGATATTTAGCCATGATTGCCTCCCTCGAGCAGGGCCTCCCTCACCGCGTAAAAGGTCCGGCCTGAGGCACCCTTTTTTGTTGCCAAGAAACCGTTGTTCGCCAACGAGCCGATAAGGCTGTCCATGTAATTTCTTTTCCTGGTGGGAAATGTGCCATATTCTGGAAAGCGCTCCTGGGCAGCAGCAATCATTTGTCCACGAGTGGCTCCCAGACGTCCTTCATCCATAGCCTTCTTTGCAGCGAGCATGATGACAGCATAGAGGCGACACGCGCGCTGCGGATCACTGACGTTGCCCGTCACATACTCCGACGGAATTCCCGAGGAGCGGATTCCCCGCTCGCGGAGGTTAACGGACAATTCAGCATAAACCGGATCCTCTTCGTCGATATTCCGGTGTCTGCGTAACCGGACGTCGCCCTCCGGAAGGGGGCTGGCATCCTTTTGCCGAGGATCGTCGCCATACTGCTTCCTCCGTTGTCGCCGACCCTCCCCCCCTTCCCTAGGATGCTCCGGGTGCTCTTGACGGGGGAGTTCACCGGTCGGCTTATAGGCAGGAGCAATGTGTCCTGGACTGTAATCCGATGCCGCATGCAGAAGCCGGTTCAGCACGAATCGGACGCCCAAGACCGAGAGTGGGCTCCTTCCCGCCCGTTCCAGCATCTGTTGAACGAATTCCTCTTCGACGACACGTGTTTTCGCAGCAGGGACTTTGAGGGAGGGGACCGCGAACTCATAGACAGTGATTCCACGATCCTCAGCACGGGAAAAGGTCCCCTCGCCCTTCACCTCATCACGGAGGCTGGTCCAACTGTCGTGCACTACGGAAAGGATTTCTGCCTGCGTATAGTCCAACCCATCCATCTGTTCACGATAGGCAAGCGGTACATAAACACGCAATACTGACCGACCGCCGTGTTCACGGCGCTCCATCAGGTAGTTCACCTTGCGCGTCTTATGCAGCAGTGTTCCGATCTCCTTACCTTCTTCATGACGTTGCTTCAGTGCTGCCATGCGCTCGACGACCGTCTTTGAAGGGGTGAGATCAACCAGTTTTTCCAAGGTGGGGTCCTTCGCAACAAGATCGAGCAGCTTGCACGCTCCCTTATAGGAAAGTTGAAGCGGTTCATACCCAGGTTGCTCATCGAGATCGAATGCAGCCTCCGCGACGCGTCCAAAAAGTTCTTCGCGTGTCCCAATGCCATAGTGTTTCATTGCATCCGCAATATCATTTTCCAATTCATTGGTCATTGCTTTGACTATAGGGATTTCAATACGGGAGAACCCCTCCAACAGCAGCACATCCATCCCGCCTGCAACACTCGCGCGATCCACCAGAATGCCATCATTCACCCGCTTCTCAAGCGATTTCAAGGGTTCGATCTCGGCCAAAATCTTCTCCAGGTTGCCTTCAAGTGAGGCGACGCGCTGATGTGCCCCCGTGGCGGTTGCCCGAGCCTCTTCGCAAGCGTGATTCCTCGACGCAGCCTCTTCTTGCAGCCGTTCGACGGCGGCCTGGTGCGTTCGATCATTCTCTTCCAGTTCATGATGCAACCGGGCGACATGAATGTCCTTCTCATGAACCAGAGCCTGGAGTTGTTCGATTTCTTCCGTTCTGCTCCCCGTTCCCGGAAGATGGTGGTACACCACTTGCGAGTTGACCCCTTCTTCCCCCAGCGTCGCCACCAGTTCTTCCAGCCTTTGGCGAGGGATTACCAGGGAAGGGTCGCCTCTGAGGACGATGTCATGCTCACCCTCTATAGACGCGGTGACCTCAAAACCAAAGGCACGGAGGCGGTCGCGCGTCCGGTCGCGCACGGCCCTGGATATCATGCCATAATCAGTTCTGTGCCGGTGCGCGCTATCCACGTGAATGCGTGCAATTTCTATCTTGCCAGGGTTATAGGTCATGATACCACTGCTGATGAATGACAGCATAGGTAGATTCCTTATGAGGCTTATAAAGCTATCTCCTGTTATCGGTTTTCCTTAGAGCACGTCCGAAAACGCATATGGAGTGCTTGATCGATCGACAGGGGGGTCATCTATCCCTGCCGGGATCCGGCTGCGGCGGATGCCCGCCTAGAACAGCCACAACCCATAGCTTCCGACGGATCGCTGTGCCGCCGGGGCGGAAGGCGGCCAACCGCGGCAAGCCGTCTCGTGCGCCCCGTGAACCGCGACCACAGGATTCCGGATAGGCTCTTAGGGATCGTCAGAAAATAAGGAGACCGCTGACCCCATGTGGACGGGATGACAGCAGGGTGAACAGCCAGACTGGAGCTGCCCGGCAGGCAGCATAACCCATTGAAGGGACGCATCACGGTCAGGGACGTCCAGGGAGCATGGCACCTGCTGCCCGGACCAGCGCGCGGGTGAGGTTAATGTATGACGATCCTTTAGAGGAGGAGGCGAGCATAAGCCGTGCGGTGAGGAGGGGAACCGGTAGGGAGGCGGTCATCGCGCGCCCACGCGTTCGGCGACTCGGGTAGGCTTATCCACAGACCGCTTTCCCTGCCGATCTTCTTTCCCTGGAGAAGGTCGCCGCCCAGGGCGGCGTACGTCTCGGCGGGTCCGAGGCGGTCGTCGTCACTCACCAAGCCGAGCAATGTGAGCACGCCATCCCCTTCAGGAGGGTGGCAGGCAATGGCGAGCCGGAATCCATCCCGGGAGGCATAGCGCACCAGGGTTCCCGCAGGGGCGCGATACAGGGCGGCATCTGCCATGCCGGGAAGGTTCCGGAGCACATCAGCCTCGCTCAGCAGGCCGATTTCGACTGCTCGGTCCCGGTAGCGGACTACCGTTCCCCCGAGCAGCTCTGCCAGCATGCCCTCCGGATCGCGGCTGAATGCCGAGGTATCAAGATTATGGGTCATCGTCACTGAGTCTAGGAAATCGGTAGCAGGAAGGCTTATAAAGACTCTCCCCCTGCCATTTTCATGGAGGGCATGGATTGGGAACAGGACGTCCGCACCGTAGCCAAGCAGCTTTGCGGGCGCACGTTCTGCCACTACACCGGCGAAGGCGCGCTCTACCAGGGGCTTATTACGGAGACCTGCGGCTACTCCGCCCTAGAGGGAAGACGGGAGAATCTGTTCCATGAAGCGCCGGGGACTATCGTGCTGTGGCCATACCGCGGCCGGATGATTACCAACATCGCCGCACATGAATATGAAGGGTCCGGCCTCGTTGAGATCCGACGTGTTATGCAGGGAGACGAGCTGCTTGGTCCGCTCGCTTTCACTGCCGCATTCCAGCTCGAGGGGCTGGATGGCGTCCGTATCCGGAAGACGGGCGGCGGGGTCTATGTGGCAGAAACGCCCGGTCTCCGGGAGCAGGGGTGGCGCGTTGCTGATGTGCTGAAGAAGGAATCCCATCCACACCACCGCGTAGCCCACTGGCTATTGGAGTGTTAATGCGCATGCATCGCCCTGGAAGCGCCGGCTGGCGGCACGATAGCCGCCTGATGCTGCGACTCAGCGAGTTGTCCCTGCATCCTTCGCCGGGCCGCCGGATCCGGATGGATGGGACGTGCGACGCGCCTCGCCACGGCGAACACGTAGGAAGGGGACAATGCCCTGCACGTTGCGTACGCGCTGGCGGAGGACGTAGTGGGCGTGGACTTTCTCGAGCAGGCTGCGATATATGGGCGCCTCTGAGGCAGCAATCTCTCCGGCGATCGCCTGGAGGGCCATGGCCGGGTCCTGGCGGAAGTCGCGATCGAAACGGCCACGGAGCCGCTCGTAGAGGATAGCAGCAAGCGCTTCGTTCTTCCCGAAATCGTTCGGTTCAAGGTTGCGGCACACATCAGCCAGGTGTTCCTCCCAATCATACACAGCTGATGCGTCGGGAATGTGGACCCTCAGGGCACCCAGGTATTGGCGGATGCCTTCTCGCCCCCTCTTCAGCAGTTCACGGACCACCAGGGCATTCTTTGCCCCGAATTGCTCCAGATGGAGGGCGGTGAAGAGGTCAACCGCGTCACTGCCTTCATCGGCCCAGGCAAGGAGGGGGGCAATACCGCCGTTTTTCTCCAAGGACTCCAGAAACTGCAATTCCTCTTCCGGAAGGACCGGCGGACGCCGGTACCCAAGAGCACGGTCCAAGGAATCGACCCGTTGAGCTAGCGGCCCTCCCGCGGCGGAAAGGAATGCACCACGCCACCCCGAGCCATGCCGCCGCAGATACCGCTGCAGGAGCGGGCTGTAGATGCCTTCATCGCGCCAACGGATGTCCTGCCCTAGACGGTAGTGGCGCAGGAAGGATTCAAGCGACATTCTCCTATCCTGCCGATATTCGGGGAGGGCGTCCAGAAAGCGTGCAGCTGCCTCCTGGGTGAGCGGGCGGTCGTATATGATATCGTGGACCCGCTCCATGAGGCCGGGGGAGACCCCCGTGAGGAACAGGTCGTTCACCGCGTCCGCATTATCTATCAGGACGGCCATAATGCCCATACGCGAGAATCCCTGCTCGCCGTCAAGGGCGCCCTTGCCGCCGACATACCCATGCAGCGCATCCGCCGACGCAAGGAGTTCGACCAACGCGTCGAGGATACCAGGGTAACTTGCCTGGCCACCGCCCTCCGGAGGGCCGTTCAGAAGGTAGTTCGTGAGCGTATAGTCTGGGCTGTACTTCCAGCGCTCGTAGAGACCCGCAAAGGACTCCCCTATGGCCGGAGCAACCGCAAGTATATTCTCGGCGAAGAGTGCGGTGCGGATACCCCGCTTCTCGGCTGGCGTGGCATCCCCGACGGAGAGCACGTGCTCGAGGTCGTCAGGAACCGCATAAGACCGTCCGCCAACATAGTCAGCATAGTACTCACGGGCAAAATCCGCGAGTTGACGCCCCTCAAGCCCCAGCGAGGCCAGGGATTGGTCACGGATGCCGGCGAGAGAGATCATGGGCGCTCCTTGCTAGGAATCATGATCTCTCCTTCCCTTATTCGTCAGCCGCCTCAGATGCTGCAACACGAGTTCGGGGGACTCCACAAGGGCGTTCGGTGGCGCCACCAACTGCTCCTTGTCGGGCGGAAGAACCGTTTCCACCCGCGCTGCAGCTCCCGCCCCGGGGTTTCCTATCACGTCACCATCCTCGAATTGGAACAGGCTGCATATGTCCTTCCTGGGAGGCGCGGGAGGTGGGGCCTGGCGTGCGGGAGATGGCAGGGAGATGGCCGTTTGGCGCCGGAGAGCAAACAGATCGTCGTAGAGACTGTTCGAGGCGACTCCCCGCGGGGGATCAGCTGCCTTCGTGCAGAGAGCCGCATACACCGAGAAGTCCCGATCAGTGCTGTCCAGGGCCCGGGCGATGCCGTGCCGACCCTCCACCGGCGAAAACCCCAGAGCCTCCAAGCCGCGTTCGAGCTGCCCGATCTCCCCTCGGTCAACGTAGCCGTCGGGCACCGTCAGGATGAACGACCCCCCGGGGCGCAGGACCCTGTTGGCCTCCAACACCATGCGCTTCCGGCCTCCCTCCCGAGTGCCGTAATGGAGTGCGAGGGACAAGACGGCGAGATCGAACCGGCCATCGGGGATTCCCAGGGATTGCAGGTCTTCCACGTCGCCGATAAAGGCGTCCACAGCAATGCCCCGCCTGGCTGCCTGCCGCTTCCCGTACTCGAGTTGGTAGCGATTGAGGTCCACGCAAGTGGATTTTATCCCGGTAACCCTCGTCACGATCGCCGGTCCGGATGCCAGATCGATGATTGCGGATACATCGCTCAGTGCGGGATCGAGATCTGAAATGAGAGCGCGGACGAGCCTTGCCGTCTGGCCGGAATAGGACGTTTCCCACTGGTAAGCATAGGCATCAGCGTACAGCCGTGCATTGCCTCCGATGGCAAGGTAGGAGCTGTTCCAAGACCCTCCACGACCGGTCATATGACCAATCATACGCTTAAGCATGATATGCGGGTTCATCAGGTAGTCGCGGAGCTGGGGGGTTTCCATGCCGCCGCGCTGCAGAAGCTCCCTCTGCTCGGGGGTAAGGGAGAGACCCTTGTCCACCATGCGGATGGCCCCGCGCTTCTCGAGCTCCATCATCTGGACCCCCCGGTCGATGGTCCCGTCGGCGACCAACGTGGTGGCGTGCACTGGCCGGAGCTGCCCTTTTCTCGCCACCCTGCCGAGTGCCTGATCGTTGTAGCCAGGAGAGATGTCCTGGTGGAGGCAGATGACCCGATTTGCCGCGTGCAGGTCATGACCTTCCCGGAGCGAACCCCGCGTTGCAATCATGATGCGGATTTCCGGGCAGGTCTGGAACTCCAGCCGCTGCACATCACGCGGACTAAACACTCCCGAAGGCTCCGAGGAGACGCTCCCGTCAATCCGCGCCACGCCAAAACGGCCATACCGCACAGCCAGCTCGTCTATAATGCCTTCACGGAACTGGCTGAATATGACCACCTTTCCGCCGTCAGCCAGGGCGCGTTCGACCTGCCGGTCCAACTCCCGGTAACGGGATGGATCGCCCAGGCGGCCAAAGAAGTCCTCTTCTCCGGGGAAGATTTCACGGAGCTTCTCCTGGACACTCCTGCTGCCCCTGTAGGTCCGGGGATCAACCAGGCGTGCATCGGTTGCCGCCAGCCGGAGGAGAATGTACTTTTCCGTCCCCAGAGGGCTTTCCACGATGCGGTCATACACGGCGCGCTCCTCCGGAGAC
>JACQOD010000060.1 GCA_016202725.1 Candidatus Aenigmatarchaeota archaeon
CCTTCTACTGCGTTGACCAGGCAGGCCCCTGCACCCCCTCCCTCTCAGGAACAGTCGTCTCCATCTCCGCTGAGGGAACCACCTACCTCAGCTACCGCTCCATCGACAACGCAGGCAACATAGAATCCACCAAAACCACCACCGTCCAGATCGACCGCACCCCACCCACCTCCTCCGCAGACCCGCTCCCCCCCTACACCACCGCCGCGGTCTTTGCGGTTGCCTTCTCCTCCTTTGACCCCCTCTCCGGTGTTGCTTCAGTAGAACTTTTCTTCCGCAAGGACAGCGGCAATTGGATCTCCTACGGCCTCTTCCCCCCGCCCGGTCCCATCTCCTTCGACTCAGGAACAACCGGAGGCGACGGCTTCTATGAGTTTGAAGTCGTGGCAACAGACAACGCCAACAACCCTGAACAGCAGACCCAGATTGCAGAAGCCTTCACCACAGTAGACACAGTTGCGCCCATCACCACCGACAACGCCCCCGCAGGCTGGCAGAACTCCATCCTCATCCCCGTCAACCTCACCCCCACTGACCCCTTCCCCGGATCAGGAGTAGCAGACACCCTCTACTGCGTTGACCAGCTCGGCCCCTGCACCCCCTCCCTCTCAGGAACAGTCGTCTCCATCTCCGCTGAGGGAACCACCTACCTCAGCTACCACTCCATCGACAACGCAGGCAACATAGAATCCACCAAAACCACCACCGTCCAGATCGACCGCACCCCACCCACCTCTTCCGCAAGCCCCCTCGACAACTACACCACCTCTGTCATCTTTAACATCTCCTACACCCAAAACGACCCGCTCTCAGGAGTTGCCTCGGTTGAACTCTTTTACAGCAAAGATTCAGGGACATGGACACTCTATGGAACCTTCTTTTCATCTCCAATCTCCTTTGACTCAGGGACAACAGGAGGGGATGGTTTCTATGAGTTTGAAGTCGTGGCAACAGACAACGCCAACAACCCTGAACAGCAGACCCAGATTGCAGAAGCCTCTACCACAGTTGATACAGTCCCCCCCGTCACCACAGATGACGCCCCCGCAGGCTGGCAGAATTTCGTCCCCATCATTGTCACCCTCACGCCGGATGACCCCTTCCCAGGCTCAGGGGTGGCAGGCACATTCTACTGCTTTGATCAGATAGGCTCCTGTATCCCCTCTATTTCAGGAACCACAATCTCCATTTCAGACGAGGGAACCACCTACCTCAGCTACCGCTCCATCGACAACGCAGGCAACATAGAATCCACCAAAACCACCACCGTCCAGATCGACCTCAGCCCTCCTGTCGTGACTCCCCAGCCCACCCTCTACCCTGGCAGCCAGACAGCGGCAAAGAATAGTGATACCATCACCCTCCAGGCCCTGGCCGCTGACCCGGCCTCCGGCATCTCCACAGTCACTGTTAACGCTTCCTCCCTGGGCTGCGGAATCCTTGCCATGGCCCCCGCAGGAGGGGACCTCTACACCGCTGAGTGCACCCTGCTGAATGCCTCGGAAGGCACGTCCCTCCTTCCTGTTACTGCCACGGACGGCGGAGGATTTACAAACAGTGGTGAAACCCTTGAAGTCATGGTAGACCTCACTCCTCCTTCCTCCCAGGCAGCCCAGCTCCCCCCCTACACCACCTCCGCGGTCTTTGACGTTGCCTACACGCAGGCTGACTCCGGCAGCGGAGTGGCTTTCGTAGAACTGTGGTACAGCAAGGACTCCGGCACCTGGACCTCCTACGGAACCTTCTTTTCATCCCCGATTTCCTTTGATTCCGCCGCCACGGGAGGCGACGGCTTCTACGAGTTTGAAGCCGTGGCAACCGACCTGGCAAACAACCGAGAACCCCAGGCCTTCTCCCCAGAAGCCTCCACCACGCTTGACAGCATCTCCCCCTTCATGGCTTCTGCCATCACAGGCGATTCTGCCGGAGGCAGTAGTTCAGCAAGAACCAAGATCCTCATCTTCTTCAATGAAGACCTGGACGGCGCGACCGTTAACCCCGCGGGGACGGACTTTGCCGTCCAGGGCCACAGCGTGACCGCCGCGGACGAAATAAGCGCCGGCCTTGTAGAGCTGACCATCGATGTCCTGCTGGAGACGGATGAAACCCCCGAAGTGACCATCGTCGGCCCCATAAAAGACCCTGCAGGGAACCAGGTGACCCCCGGCGCAGTCCAGCCGGCAGACGGCCTCTCCTCCACCATGGACTCCGCGACGACGGTCACGACCACCGCCATCAACGTCTTCTTCAGCGAGCCCCTTGACAGCGGCACGGTCCAGAAGGAGGATTTCGTGCTGAGCAACATCAACCTCCCCGAGATCAACAGCGTCACGGTCTTCGGCTCCATGGTGGTGATCACCACCGTAAACCAGTTTGGCGTTGACTCCACCCCCATCATCACCCTTGTCGGCCCGGTGGAAGACCTCTCCGGAAATGGGCAGAACAGCGGTGCAGTGACGGCAGGAGACGGCATAGGGCCCACCGCAGGCAATGTCACCATCCTCCTCGAGAAGGGCTGGAACTTCATCTCCTTCGGGAAGGAGCTTGACGACGACAGGTTCGAGAGCGTTTTCCAGGGAGTGGATCTGGCGCCTGAAGGCGTGATGCACTTCGATCCCATCAACCTCTTTACGTCCGTGGGCCAGGGAGACCGGCTTGAGCCTCTTACCGGGTACTGGGCAAAAGTCAATACTCCCGCCACCCTCAACCTCAATTATTCGGCAACCAATCCCGGCTCCGCCCTGCTTACCCGCGAACTCCAGATGGACGGCCTCACCGGCGGCTTCTTCACCGTGGGAACCACCCATGAAGACACCTGCGATGCAGAGAAGGCGTACACCACCATTGATGAGAGCTACAACCTCATCTTCGGATGGGACAACATCAACCAGAAGTACACCCAAACCGCTTTCAACGGCCTCGATCCCGGCAACCCCCTGAGCACGGACAACTTTGTGGTGGAGGAAGGCAAGGGGTACTACATTTTCCTTGACGAGACCGACACCCTCGCACACATTGGCACCTGCTGAGCCCCTTTTAAAGGCAGGTATGTGTCCAGTTCATTGCACACCGCAGGCTCTCACCAATGCGTCTGGCAGCTAAACACCACACAAAGGCAGCATTCCACCGTCCTGGAACCGGCGGCGGGCAGGGGCAGAGCCCATCCGTCCGACGACGATGCTGGGAGTGCACCCCTGGCCGATGCACCAGTGCCATTCCCCCGGCAGGGGACCGGAAGCTGTGCTTCCGGATTGGAGCGAAGCGACTGACCGGGGGAGTTCGCCACCTCACCAATTTAAAGCTTCCATCCTATCTTCATGCATGAAACCGATGCCGATCGCCCTGGTTGGAGCGGCCATCGTGTTCTTTATTTTCATAAGCACTGGCGGAAGCCAGCTTCTTGGAGACGCCATGTGGTTCTATGGAACATCCTCCTGGAACGGCAATCCCACCCCTCCAGGGACCGTCATTGAGGCGCGGATTGGGGGAGAATTTGCAGGAGACTACAACACGACAAAGGAGGGCGCGTACGGCGGCCCGAAAGGAGGCGATAAAAAACTCATCGTCTTCGGCGAGAAAAACGATGCCATATCCTTCTTCATGAGAAAGCCCACCATGAGCAACTTCTCCGAAGCCAATGAGCAGGCAGTCTTTGCCGCCGGCACGGTCGCCGAACTCAACCTCACCTTTGACCTCTTCTGCGGCGATGCGATCTGTGATACGGCATCAGAATCCTGCTCTTCCTGCCCAGCGGACTGCGGCTCCTGCGCCCCGCCGCCATCAGGAGGCGGCGCTGCCGGGGGCGGAGGCGGCGGATCCTCTGGCGGCGGCGGAGGCGGCGGGTTTGCCCCTCCGCCTTCCCCCGGGGAGGAGGAGCCTGAAGAAACAGGGAACGAGATCCCGGAAGAGACAGCCATCTGCGAGGAGCGCTGGACCTGCACAGACTGGTCCTCCTGCGCTGATGGGCGGCAGACCAGGGAATGCAGGGACCGGAACGCCTGCGGGACTGAATTGGGCAAGCCTTCTGAATCCCAGGGATGCCTGGAAGTGCAGGCTCCCGCACAGCCGCCTTCACCTCCAGCAGGAGGAATTGGCGCGATCACCGGCCTTATTACGGTCGGCCCTGCAGGGATGTTCGGCATTGCAGCCGTTGTCATCATCCTCCTTGGGGCGCTGATTTTCTGGGCAGCGTCCCGCAACGGCAGGCGGCAGGAGAAACCAGCCAACGGGAAGAAAAGAAAAAAGTGATTGGTGAAGTTCCGCACCGCATGTGTGCAGCCCTTTGCCCACCGCAGGCGCTCTTGCTTCTGATTTCATTGTTCCCCCCGTGTTGGAAACCGATAGCATGCGTTGTGCAGCTGCACACGTGCCTTTTTAAGCACTGAAACAAGCTTTTTCAGGGCGAGCCGGGCAGAGAGCGCAGCCCTGCCTTCGGGCAGGGTTTGGAAGTTCCCCTCACCCAAGCCTTTGGGAAAGGCTCGGCCGGTTTTCCGGTCGGACCGGACTCCAAGGGTGGAAACGCACTGCCAGAAGGCAGGGGCCGAGAGGCCAGGCGCTGGGACAGCAACCAACGCCCCGCCGGGAGCCATGACGCCGCGAGGCTGAGCTGAGAAGGGCAGGGGCGGTGAAAGACCCAGGCCTGCGCGGGTGCAAGCCCCTCAGCGGGCGCTCAGACCGATGCTCTCTCCGCAGTTGCGCGCGATGGTGTGGCCGGGGTCATACCCGTCCGGGCCGGGACGCGCTTGCGCAGACAGAAAGGGGGCTATGCCCGGCGCGCCCTTATTCTTCCTTGCGGTCATACTTTCGGTTCAGTAAGAAACAGTATTCTGACTATGTTATAGGACAATGCAACTATGGCATGTGTGTAGGCCCCGCGCCGCCGGAACCCCGCAAGCCTTGGCCCGCAGATGAACGGCACGCGCCTGGGCGCGAGGCTGGGCAGCCATCACGGTCGCAGGAATGCTGACCATTCCTGGGTTAGCCGGCGTCAAACGCCCGCCGCTGCAGCGGCGGGTAGTTTACCCTGTTGCACACCGCAGCTCTTGCTGCTGATTTCATTGTTCCCTCCGTGTTGGAAACCGATAGCATGCGTCTGGCAGCTACACCCGCACCAATTCTGGAAGGATTCGTTTTATATTCATCCGTTCCAGCCGGATAGCCTTTCTGGAAGCACTCACAGCAGGGAGACCGACGCAAGCCCTGCAAAATCCTGGTCCTTGGTGAGCAATGTCAAGCCGTGCAGGAGGGCAGAGGCATAGATGATGCAGTCGATGATGCCAATCTTTGGCTGTCGCAGGCGCTGCTCGGTATATACCCTGGCGGCCTCGCTGAGGAGGGAGACTGCAAGGTCAAGCAGCAGCGAGAAGGACCGGATCTTTTCCAGGAACGGGGACGGGTCCCGATGGTTCCGATAACACCACACCGCGACTTCGGTGATGGTCAGCGGACAGGTATAGGCTGGAGAGCCGCTCCGTAGCAGCGCCGCAACCCGGTTTCCCTCCGGGGTTCCCTTGAAGTACTCGATCCACGCCGACGTGTCCAGCAGGCATGCTTTCCTCTGGTCGGGCATCACGGAAAGGATCTCACCTTCTTGTCCCGGACAAACGGTTCCTTGAAGCCCCGCGCCATGCCGAAGCCCGCACGGACCTCTGCAGGATCGATGTGGGGAAGCAGGGCGATATCGACCTGGTCGCCGGCCTTCACCCGGAGGGAATCCAGCTGCTCCTTGGGAATGAGCACGCCCACGGAACCGCCGATGTGCCGCAAGCGCGCCTTAAAGAGTTCGGGCACGGGAGATCATGAATTATAATATGTTATACTACCTTAAAAAGGCCGTTCGCTTCCCTCCCGGGGGGCGGCGTCCTGATAGTGGGCGGCCTTCTGCCGGAGGGCATGGATGTCCATCTCGAAGTGCTGGTGGGCGATCTGGAGGCCGTTGACCGGGAGGCGCGCCTCGCCCAGGTCCCTGCAGCCGAGGCGGCGGTAGACGTCCAGGATGCGGGAATCCCGGAGGGCGAACCCCTCGAGCGTGTGGATGCCCTCCCCCGGGGCCTGGGTGGCGGCTTCCACCAGCATGCGCGTGAAGACGCGGCTGCCGTGCAGTTCGGGCCGGACGAAGGCGCAGATGATCTCCCCGTAGCCCCCTGATCCGGACACGAAGCCGCCGACGCCGTGGACCTGGTCAGCCTCGGCCTCCACGACAAGGGTCCCGTCCAGGGCCCGGGCCAGGACGTCGTCGGGCACATGGGCGCGGAGGGCGTCCACCTCCCTGGGGGAGTAGACCGGCGCACCATCCGCCTGCACGTCATAGAGGCGGCGGAGGTTGGCGTCGATCAGCGACCGGATCCCGGGCTCGTAGGCGGCCAGGCGGTTGGCGCCCAGGACGAGTTCGCCTTTCCGGTACCGGGAGAGGGGCATATCGTTCCCTGTAGGGCATGCAGCTTCTTAAGCGCTCCTTCGCGCGCGCAGCAGCTGGAGACGGTCCCATCCAGAGCGGGCGCATAGATTGTCCATTAGCGTGCAGCAGAGGTTGATTCAGATGTCCGGGATGCTGAAATTGCTGTGTGGCGCGTTGTGCACCTCCGGGGCTCCCGTCTGTGCATTGGGGCAGCAGAAGTCCATGCCCCAGGAAGCGAAGCGCGCCCTCCCTCGGCGCAGGGGCGGGATAGACCTGATGGGGGATGTTAAGAGCCTATCCCGAAACCCCTCCTGCGCGATGGGCCGCGGCGTGCAGGCATCCGCCCGCCGGATGGCGGCCGTGCGGAACCGGCAGCTTGGGCAGGGGCCGGCTTGCCAGCTCCTTCCAACCCCCGCACTGACGGAAGTCGTCCGGTGCGCAAGGCGTTTTGGGACGGGCTCTAAATGAAGGAAAACGACTTTCGTGGCGGCATTGTTGATGGCGTGCATGCGTTTAGCTGCACAAGGCATGCCATCGGTTTCCAAAAAGAAAGGAACAATGGAATCAGCAGCAAGAGAACCTGCGACGCGCAATGAGCTACAAACACACGATTGCGGCATACCCCCCTCGGGCGGGGGGTCTGCAGGAAAATCCGCTGCAGTTGAAAACCCAGAAAACAAAGCGCGTTTATAAATCTGATCTCTAAAATCCCAAAGGGTAGCTCATGGTTTGGCAGACTCGGGTGGTTATTTGAGTCCGGGGAAGGTCGTTGGGATCAGCACGGTTGCAGTCCTGGTTGTGCTTGCATCTCTCATACTGGTCCAGGGTGCCCCACCGACATCGCAAAGTAGTGCAGATGCCACCCTCTCCCCGGATCTCTCAACGCCAAAACCCACCCTAGGCGGCTCACCTCCAGATCCTCCATCCGGATGCACAGACAATGACGGAGACGGGTTTTATGGCAACTGCTCGGTCTTCCCTGACTGCGATGACAATAACTCCTCTTTGATCGGGGTAAAGGACGACACCTACATTAACCAGGACGTCTTCATTTGCCCGGGAGAGTACGTTGTTGAAGACGTCAGTGGGGACGGAGTATTGGTGTTTAATGCCACCGGTGTTGCGCTGGACTGCCAGAGTGCTCCCATAAGCGGGACGGACTCGGGGTACGGTATCTATTCCAATGACTATGACCAGATCGCAGTCAAGAACTGCAACATCCGAGACTACCGATATGGCCTCTCCTTCTGGTATGTGGACAAATCCTCAATAGAAAACGCCACCTTCGCCTCGAATGGCTACGGCCTCTATCTGCAGTCCTCCCACAACAACACCCTCTCCCGAATCACCTCCGCCCAGAACTACAACTCCGGCCTCTACCTCTCCTCCTCCCGCAACAACACCCTCTCCTCCCTCAACGCCAGCCAGAACTCCAACTACGGCATCTACCTCTCCTCCTCCGACTCCAACACCCTCTCCTCCCTCAACGCCAGTCAGAACTCCTACTACGGAGTCTACCTCTACTACTCCCGATCCAACACCAACCAGTCCAGCACCTTCAACAACACCGCCTCCGCGTCGGCCTATGAC
>JACQOD010000063.1 GCA_016202725.1 Candidatus Aenigmatarchaeota archaeon
CTTTACAAGACTGGCGGATGGGAAGCGAATTTTGATGAATACAAACGCATGAACCGCCAAATTCTACTGCGGCCCAAGTTTCTAGCACGATTCCTGCATGCCAGCTTTGAAGAAGGAATTCGTCAGTTTTTCGTTTTTCAGGCGGGGCCAGTGCGGGCTTATCCAGAGGAATCCTCTCCCGTCCAGAACATCAAGACTTATTTTCATTCGAGCTTGCGCGCCTGCCTTGCCCACCCCTCGCCGGCTGGGGGCGTGCACCGGCAAGAAGCCGCTCATCTCCCTCTGCGAACTGGGAGGACCGGAGATGGCATCCCTGCCTGCTGGTTTTATCCCTTGCAGGTCGTGCACCGTGATGGTTGCAGGAACATGCCCAGAACTGTGCCTGGCAGCAGCTCTTTCGGGGAGAAGAGCGCAATATTACTGCACAGCGGGGGCGGCTTTTTATAGCTGCCGATCCAAGCGGTGGCATGGACGAACGCGTCATCCTCGTCGATGCCCAGGACGGGGAGATCGGGACCGCGGAGAAGCTGCAGGCCCACCGCGAGGCCAGGCTGCATCGGGCCTTCTCCGTGTACATCTTCAACCCGCAGGGGGACATGCTGCTCCAGCAGCGGGCCCTCGGGAAGTACCATACTCCTGGTTTGTGGACCAACGCCTGCTGCTCCCACCCTCGGCCGGGCGAGGATGTGGAGGCAGCGGCCCACCGCAGGCTCCGGCAGGAGATGGGGTTTGATGTCCCGCTGCGGAAGGCCTTTGCCTTCACGTATCAGGCCCCGTTCGCGAACGGGCTGACGGAGCATGAGTATGACCACGTCTTCCTGGGCACCTTCAGCGGCCAGCCGCAGCCCAACCCCGCCGAGGCAGCGGGATGCCGCTGGGCCCCTCCGGGGGAGGTCTTGCAGGACCTGCAGCAGCATCCGGAGCGGTACACGCCCTGGTTCCGGATAGCGCTGGAGCGCGTGATCGCGCACGCGAAGGGCGCTTCTTCCTCGTGAACCTGGATCCTCATGCCCGCTCCGCCGCAGGGCGCATGCCGCCATCCAGAACGAATCAGCCAAGGAAGGTGTACGAGAGCAGACCGGCATCCTCGCCGTGAATTTCCCTGATTTTCCGACGCATCTTGCCCTGCAGCACGTTGGGAACGGCAATGCGGGTCTGATCGGTGACGCGCATCTGGTACTGGGGGAGGCGGAAGGCAGTCGGCAGCTCGACCCGCGTGCTTGTGTGGCGCATCGTGCGGTCGTCATACCGGACGACCCATTTCTGCCCGAGGAGGGTGAAGGGGTCCTCCGCAGGGGGCTTGAACCACGGCTCGACCAGCGGGGAGCGATTGCGGCGGATGACGTAGAAGGGCGGCTGGTCAAGCGGGGAAGCCACGCTCACCGAGGTCCCGTCGGGATGGGTATAGCGGTGGGTGATCTCGCCGAACTCCACGCACCGGCCGCCGAACGCATAGCCCGCCCTTCTCAACACCGCATGCATGCGGTCAGCGACCACCTTTACTGCTCCCGCTTCGGCCACCGACGGAACCGTGACGTCCTCGCGGCGAACCACCACATCCCTCGTCACCCGGCGGTCCATGATCGCCTCGACCATCGGCGCCGACGGGATCCAGGGTATGTTCAGCAGCTTGCGCTCGGCATCGTAGTAGTTCATGCCCGCCAGGTAGAGGGAAACCTTCACGTCCTCCACGAGCGAACCGAAGGTGCGGTTCTTGGCCTTGTGAATCCGGTGCACAGCATCCCACTCCCAGTTGTCGGCGAAGTTGAAGGGGTTGAACAGCTCGCCTTCCCACTCAGGTGCGCTCACCGCAAGGTCGATGCCGGGAACGTGGTCATGCCTGGCGCGCCAGGCGGCATCCAGCATGGCGGCGATGTGGATGCAGGTCATGTCACCGACATTCTTTCGGCCGTCCTTAATCTCCATATATTGCGCATCCTTGCAGCCGTCTTGCATCAGGACCACTTGCGGCTCGCCGAATTCATTGAGCAGCGCGCCTTCAACCTTGGGGCTGTACAGCGTCGGCTTCGTACGGTGGCGGGGCTCCTTGGTATGCACGTCCGCGTCAATGACCGTTCCCATCAGGCGAAGGCGCGGGATCATTTCTGAAGGCCTTCCGTCCCAGAGCGTATACGTCCGTTCCTTCCGGTAGATGGCCCGGCGCATCTCCTCGACCAGTTCCTCGGGGCCCCAGTCAACCGCTTCATCCGGCCAAGGGAACCGCAGCGACCTCCCTTCTGAGCGGTAGAGCCGCTGTTTTTTCTGCCCGGCAATGAGGCGGCCGGCGAGGCGGTTAGGCGAGGCCAGGAGGTAGTCGGCCTTCGCGAAGCGGCCAGGAAGGTAGACGTGCCGCTTGCCATAATACTGATCGCGCATGCAGTAGCCATACCCGATCGGCACCTCGCGCTGGGCAAGCCCTTTGACCATGGAGAACAGGTGGGCAGAAGGCGTTAAAAAGCTTCCCCCTGCTTCCGCTTTTCCCCCCTTTCCGAGGGAGGGCCGGGGCTATTTAACCGGCCGGAGCGAAGTATAGAGCATGCCGCGCGCGGTCCTGGGCACGTTTGCGGTCGAATGGCTGCAGGTGCTGGACGAGCGCGGGAAGGCTGATCCCGGGCTGCTTCCCCCGCTGGGCGAAAGGGAGGTCAAGGACCTGTACGAGCTCATGGCGATTTCCCGCGTCTTCGACGAGCAATGCCTGACCCTCCAGCGGGAGGGGAGGCTGGGCACCTATGCCGCGGTCAGGGGCCAGGAGGCGGCCCAGGTCGGGAGCGCGTACGCCCTGCAGCAGCAAGACTGGCTGTTCCCCTCCTTCCGGGAGAATGCGGCCCTGATCGCGCGGCACCAGCCGCTGGAGATGCTCATGGCCTACTGGGCCGGGGACGAGCGCGGCCAGCAGGTGCCTGCGAGCCTGAACAACTTCCCCGTGGCCATCCCGGTGGGAACCCAGGCCCCCCACGCGGTGGGAGCAGCGTGGGCCTTCCAGATCCGGAAGGAGAAGGCCGCGGCCCTGGTGTACTTCGGGGACGGGGCGACCTCCAAGGGGGACGTCCTGGAGGCGATGAATTTCGCGGGCGTGTTCAAGCTGCCGGTCGTGTTCTTCTGCCAGAACAACCAGTGGGCGATCTCCCTGCCCGCGGGGAAGCAGACCGCTGCCCAGACCCTGGCGCAGAAGGCGATCGCCTTCGGGTTTCCGGGGATCCGGGTGGACGGGAACGACGTCTTCGCGGTCTACCTGGCCACGCACGACGCCCTGGAGCGCGCCCGCTCGGGAGAGGGGCCGACCTTCATCGAGGCATTCACCTACCGGGTCGAACACCACACGACATCGGACGACTCGTCCCGCTACCGCGCCAAGGCCGAGGTGGACCTCTGGCGGGCAAAGGACCCCCTCCTGCGGCTGGAGGCGTGGATGGAGGGGAAGGGTTTCCTGGACAAGGCCTACCGCGAGACGGTCTGGGCCGAAGCCAGGAAGCGGGTCCAGGAGGCCGTGGAGAAGATGGAGCAGCTGCCTCCCCCGAAGCCGGGGGATATCTTCGACTACGTCTTCGCGCAGCTGCCGCCCCATTTGCAGGAGCAGAAGGCATCCCTCCTGCGGGAGCTGGGCGGGCAAGGGGGGCAGGCATGAGGCTGCAGGGGAAGATTGCGCTGGTCACGGGCGCCAGCGGCGGCATCGGCCGGGCGATATCCCTCGCCTGCGCGCGCGAGGGGGCGGCCGTGGGCGTGCACTGCTGCGCGCGGACGCAGGAAGGCAGGCAGGTGGTCCGGGAGATCCAATCCCTTGGCCAGCGGGCCGCCTGCTTCCCCGCCGACGTGGCCAGGGAAGCCGCGGTGCGGGCCATGGTCCGGCGCGTGGTAAAGGAATTTGGGGGGCTGGACATACTCGTGAACAACGCGGGCATCTACCCCCGGACGAGCCTCGGGAAGCTCACGCTCGCGGCGTGGCGGAAGGTCATGGACGTGAACCTGCAGGGGCCCTTCCTCCTGGCCCGGGAGAGCCTGCCGCACCTGCGCAAGCGGAGGGGGTGCATTATCAACATTGCGTCCGAGGTAGCCTACGGGGGGAGCAGGCACGGCGCGCACTACGGGGCCTCCAAGGCCGGCCTGGTGGGCCTGACGGTTTCCCTCGCGCGCGAGCTGGCTCCGCTGGGCATCCGCGTGAACGCGGTCGCACCGGGGCCGGTGAATACCCCCCTGCTCGGGGATGACACCCCCGCCAAGCGGCAGGCGCGCATCGCCAGGATCCCGCTCGGCAGGCTGGGGAGGCCGGAGGACATAGCGGCTGCGGTGGTCTTCCTCGCCTCTGAAGAAGCATCTTTCATCACCGGCCACACGCTCGCGGTGAACGGGGGCGGGAGGATGCGATGACCGAGATGACCATGGTGGCTGCGCTGAATGCTGCTTTCCGGCAGGAAATGGCCCGGGACGAGCGGGTCGTGGTCCTGGGGGAGGACGTGGGGGTCAACGGCGGGGTCTTCCGCGTCACGGACGGGCTCCTCAGGATGTTCCCGGGGCGGGTGTTCGACACGCCCCTGGCCGAGACCTGCATCGTCGGGGCTGCCGTGGGCATGGCCGCGGCCGGGCTGCGGCCGGTGGCGGAGATCCAGTTCGACGGCTTCCTGACGGCTGCATTCGACCAGCTGGTGTCGCACGCGGCGCGCCTCCGCAACCGCTCCCGCGGGCGGTTCACCTGCCCGCTGGTGGTGCGGGCCCCGTTCACGGGGGGGATCCACGCGCCCGAACATCATTCTGAAAGCATGGAGGCCTCGTACGCGCACATCCCGGGCTTGGTGGTGGTCATGCCCTCCACCCCTTCCGAGGCCAAGGGCCTGCTGGCCGCGGCGATCCGGTCGCCTGACCCCGTCCTGTTCCTGGAGCCCAAGAAGGTCTACCGGGCCATCAAGGAGGACGTCCGCGAGGAGGAGTACGCCATCCCCCTGGGCAAGGCCCGGGTCGTGCAGGAGGGCACGGACGTGACCGTCATCGCCTGGGGAGCCATGCTGGTTCCCGCCCTGCAGGCAGCCGGCAGGAGCAGCTATTCCTGCGAGGTGATCGACCTGCGGACCGTCTCCCCCCTGGACGTGCCCTGCATCCTCCAGTCGGTGGAGAAGACCGGTCGGGCGGTGGTCGTGCAGGAAGGCCCCCATTCCTTCGGGGTGGGGGCGGAGATCGCCGCTCAACTGGCGGAGAAGGGCATCCTCCACCTGGAGGCCCCGGTCGAGCGGGTCACCGCGCCGGACGTGCCCACCCCGCTGGCGAAGCTGGAGGGGCTCTACCTGCCCTCCGCGGAGCGGGTCGGCAAGGCCATCGAGCGGGCCATGGCGTTCCGGTGACGGGGACGGCAGCCCGTGGCGCTCCCGAAGCGCGCCAGGCAAAATAATCCGCGCGCGGTTCCTGAACCTTGCATGCCCCCGCTGCGGCAGCGCCCGCAGGTGGCTCCCTTTAAATTGACATCAAAAGCAGCACCCCAAGGCTCCGGAGGGTGCTGCTGATTTCACGCTGGGAGGCCTGGGATCCGCCCAGCAGCCTCGCAGCAGGCGAAACTACTAGAGGTGGCCATTTTCCAGCATGGCGAGGGCGAGCGCGGTGATGGAATGGGCGTCGGTGATTTCTCTCCCCAAACGTGCCACCGCTTCATCCGGATCGAGGAGTACCACCTTGAGGCCTTCGGATCCCCTGAGCCGCTTCGCCAACGTGTCCGCATCCACTTCGATGTCGAACAGGAAGACGTCCGGCTCCACGTGATGGGTCCCCGTGTTCTCAGCCAGGCTACCGAGATGGGTGATGTCCGTGATGTTTCCGGTGTCGATGACCTCCTCGGAGAGCTCGCGGAGCGCAGTCGCGAGGGGTCCCCGGTGCGCGAAGTCGCCCAACCCGAGAGCGAAGAGGCCGTCGTGCTTGAGGGCGCTGTCCAGCGGCTCGGAGAAGCCCCGGGGGACTTCCAGCGTCCAGCGCCCCAGGGCGGGGCGGTACTGGCGAACGAGCGCGTAGCGGCCGTTGATGAGCGCCACGATCACGGCGCCGTCAGCGGTGGCGCCGTTAGCGTTGAAGCGGATGGTAAAGTGGCCGGTCTGCCCTCCGGGGAAGGAGACCGGAAACTTCGCGTCCGTGAAGAAGCGGGAGGAATGGTCGAAGAACTCGGGCATGCCCGTGATCCCGATCTCCCCATGGCCGGCCTCCCCCAGGTAACTGAGGGGTTTGAGGTTGCGTTTGGCGAGTTCGGCGTTGATGCCGCGGAGCAGGGTCGCCTGCTCCTCTACGGTGTGCTGTGTCATCGGTCAATGGGTTGGTTCGTGACGGGGTGTGGGATTGGGGGCGGAAGGAGTCGGACCTTCCAGGGAGCGTTGTGCACAGCCGCTCCCCTGGAAGGGAAACATTGGAGGGAGAGTAGGCACGCGCCTCCCCTCCCTCGGAGAGGGGACAGGGGCAGGCAGGAAGCAGAACCCACCGCAAACGTGAGATTCCCCCTGTTCCCTGTCTGCCCCTTTGAAGGAACATGGCGGAGGTGCTGGGCGTCCCCTCCCCTTCGTCTGGGAAGTCGGAGAGGAGCTTTCGACCGCACCCCCGCCTGTTGTGGTGGTGGAACCCGGGTGCCTAGTCCGGTCAGTCCCAAGGGAGAAACTCCTGACCGCGCTTGCGCTAACGGCGTTCCACCGTGGGGGTATGGAGGCGGGCAGGATTCGGACCTGCATCTCTGTGGCTGAAGAACATGGCACAGCGCTCAGCCCCTTGAGCTACGCCTCCGCTTTTGATTAACGGGCTGGCAGGGGACCGGAGGGGGGTCCGGACTTTGAACCGGAACCTCTCTGCAAGTAAAACAAACAAAACCCTGCACAGCGCTCTACCTTTTGAGCTACGCCCCCCGGCAGCATTGTGGTGTCAGGCGCAGGCCGGGAGGCTTTACTCGTACCAGAGCCACCAGTCCCCGGCCGCATCCTTCGCCACGACGAGCGTTCCGGGCTCGGCGTAGCCGGTGAACGCCTGCTCCGACACCGCGAAGGAGTCCTGCCCCTCGGCGTGCATCTGCACCGCGCCGGGGGCGTGCGGGTCCCTGGTCATCCTGCCGGTTGCGGGATCCACCCTCGCCGGGTGCCGCACCTGGACCCTGGGCGGCCGGTACGGGTCTGCAATGCCGTCCTTCCATGCCGTCGTGACGGTTTTGAGGTGCTCCACCCCTTCAGGCACGGTCACCCCGGGCCGGCAGCAGGCGAGGGAGAACTCGGCGACGGTAGTGTCCGGCTCCCACTTCACCAGCAGGCGGCCGTCGGCGGGGAGATCCGCCCTCCCGCTGGCAGGCTGGAGGGTGGCAACAGCCCTCTCCATGCTCTCCTTGGACATGAGGAGCACTTCGGGTTGCAGCACCTCGGTCGTAAAGGACACCGAACCGTTCGCATTGGTCCGGACGCCGGTGCACTTCTGCACCTTAACGGAGAACCATTCCACGTCCAGCGGGAGGGACGCGGTCTTCCCGGTGTAGAGCAGCTCTGCCCCGGAAGGGGCAGCGTTGCCATCCGCCGCCTTCAGCCCCAGCAGGCCAAGGGCAGCAACGACGATCAGGAGCAGGAACATGATGTGGGTTTTCATGGGCATTATCCTCCTTTACTGGCAATGACAGGCGTACACGGTTCTCGTCGGGTATATGACCCTTTCGACAATGCATGCTTGAGGATGGCACCCATTGTCGGCGCAGGTGAATGACACAATCCCCCCCGTGGGTTCCTGCACCACCGTTCCAAAACAGGGCACGGGCTCGTCGCAATCGGTGCACGTGTAGGTGGTGTTTCCCGTCTCGGGATCCAAATCGGTTACAAGGTCACAGCTGGTTGCCTCGCAATCCATTGTGGTCCAGCACTCGATCGATTGAATTCCATCCTGGACAACTACGACCAAGATGCACCATGCGTTCTCCTGGGGACCGAGATGCTCCCCTGCGGAAGGCACGGCACGGACGTCGTCAGCCATCCCAAATGCCAGGACAGCCGCGAGCGTCAGCCATTGCAGGCGTCTTTTCATGGTTTTACTTGCTCGACGTACTCAGGATTCGCCGGAGAACCCGCCGGCGTTCCGGGCTTTCCCCCACCGGGCCAGTAAAGGGGACCGCACCCCCCTTGGAAAGGGCGGCGTGGGCGCGGCCTCAAAGGGAACGGGGCCGCACCCTGGGAGAGCGCGGCCCCGTGTGAGTATGGAACAGCTCCGGGGAAAAGGAGCGTTCAACCGAACAATTAACTGTGAACAACATGCTGCGCCTGAGACAGTCAAGGAAATGGGATTTGACCGTCCCAGCGCGTCCCCCGCGCGCGGGGGGCGAAGGGCATTGGCAGGCGTTGTTCACAGCCGGGAAAGAGCGGGAAGGGAGGGATAGGGCGGGGCCGCCTTCTGAAGGAAGGCGGCCCCTAGAGACCTTCTCAACCCCTCACCATAGGAGGGGTGTGGTTGGTGCGCAAAGCGCAGACGTCAGTTCACAGTCTTCGTCGGGACTCGTGTGTGGGGTGATGGCTTCCGTGGCCTCCTTTGCTGGGGCGGGAACTGCCCTTCTGGGCAGAGCATTGTGGACAAGATCCCCGCTCTGGGTCAGGCCCGGAGAGAGGGGCGTCTATTCGTTCCTTTGAGGGACCTCAGAAAGTTCTTGCGGTCCCTGGGGCTGAAGATGCGAACGCCTCCCCCACAGTGAACGCAGTAGTACTTCCCAAGGCTTTCCAGGTACCTCACGTATGTGCCACACGTGGGGCAGAACCTGGTCTCAGTATAGAAGTTTGGTGGTCCCGGACGGGTGTCCGGTAACCATTTCACGACGTCGGTGAGGTCCGTGCGCATTACTCTCCTTCTTTCTTCGGTGCGCACGCGGGGGGTGCGGTCACGCCGCGGGGGGCGGCGCGCTCAGCAGGACGGGGTCAGGCAGCACGACAGCCGCCATTCCCTTGCGGGAGCCTCTGCTCCTGTTGCGGGGGGCATTCCTCCCGCAGGCGGTGCACCAGTACCAGAGCTTCTCGCTGGACTTCGTCGTCCTAGCGATGAATGTCCGGACTTCGCCACAGTGCGAGCAGTGTAGCTCCCGGTCAGGGGAGACGTCATGATCGCACTCCACGCAGACGACGCGAAAAAGCAGGCGAGAATCGATGTCCTCGTCGTAGCCCTTCAGGACCGCGCGGTCCTCCCTGCAATTCCTGCAGAATCGCCAGAGCGTTTGGGGATCGCCCCGGGAAGGGGGTTCCCAGTGTTTCGCCATGGGGGTTTTCCTTAGTCAGTGGGTTGGTGGGGATTGGGGAGCCGCGTGGGCGGCCCTCCGGTGGTCTCGGGGTGTCTTTCCTCTCTCCCGGGAGAGGCATGCAGGAGCGCCTCCCTTTCCCGGAGGAATTCTTCCAGCAGCTGGTTGGCGGCGGGCTCGTCG
Organism: Candidatus Aenigmatarchaeota archaeon; assembly: GCA_016202725.1. Classification (GTDB taxonomy): domain Archaea; phylum Aenigmatarchaeota; class Aenigmatarchaeia; order QMZP01; family QMZP01; genus JACQOD01. The sequence goes on from JACQOD010000063.1 coordinate 9,386, forward strand.
CCATCCAGCTCGTCCATTGCAATCAGCAAGCCGAGCGTTCCGTACTGTTGTATCGCCCCGCGGGCCCTGGAGAGGGCTTCAGGGCTGTGGGGAGGGTGTTCCGGCTCCTCCTCCGGGCGGCCAGCCAGCCGCATCCGCAGCCAGGCTATCCACTTCATGCTGCCGGGTGACCCGGGGGTCCGGGAGCGTGGCACGGGGTTTTCCGGGCTTCCCGATGGAGGTGGAAGAGGGCGGCCGCGGCAGATGCCCGGGGCGCGCCCCTTCCCAGGTAGCGTTCGGCAAAGGCTTCAGCGACCTTTCCATGGTCGCCTGCGCCGCCGCGGATGATCTCCAGCACGGGTGCCTGCTGCCTGTCCAGTTCCGCCTGCCACACCTCCGGAGGGAGCGGCGCCGCCAGGAAGGGCGGTGGGCCGTTGGAGGAGGGAACCGAACGGCAGTTGGCGAGGAAGAAGCGGAGGGCGGTGAAGGGGTCCTCCTGGAGGGCATCCAGGAAGGCGAGACCAAGGCAGCTCTGGTCGGGGTAGGCCTTCCAATGGGCCAGCACATCGCGCACGCTCTTGGTTGCGCTTCCGGGCACCATCGGCTTGCTGGGGGGCGCCGGCAGCTTGCGCGGCTCCCGGCGGGGGAATTTCTTGTTGGGCATGTTGGCGTGTTCTGTTGTTGATGCTGGCGGCCAGTCACAGGCCGCGGGGACGTTTTTGGGGCCTCCGGCCGCACCTGCTGCGGCGGAGGTTTTGGTTGCTAGGGGAGAAAGCTTCCTCCCCGGGGGCGCTCATCCGGGCCCGCCGGGGCCAGGCAGCGCGGTGGGGATCGGTCAGGGCAACATCTCCCAGAGGACAGGCACCACCCCGCGGCGGGAGCGGCTGAAGGCGTAGCCCACCATCGCCACGCCGCGCGGGCGGATCTCTGGGGGAAGCTTGCGGACGATCCCTGCCACGTCCGTGGCGAGGTCGGCTTTGAAGCGGCTCTCGCCGTTCAGGTGCCTTTCCAGCGTGGCGAGGCGCCCGCGGTCCTTCTGGTTCGCGGGGTGGGCTTCCCCCTCCAGGAGGGACTGGTACAACGCATCCCGCTTCTCCAGCCGCGTCGTGCGGTGCGCTCCCGGGGATTCCAGGGGGGTGGTGAGGGCGATCAGCTCCTGCAACCAGTCGCCGAACGTCTTCTCGGTGGGGGTTTCCCGCAGGGCCTCGCGGAGGCGCTGCAGGGATAGGTGTGGGGGCTTCTTCAGTGTCTTCAGTGTCTTCACGGGTCAGACGCTTGCCTTTCCTGGCGGCGTGGGGGATTCCAGAAGGGGGGAGGCGCCTCCCGGAGGGGGGCACCTGGCTGAAGGGAACCTCAGGCCCTCGCGGGAGCAGGCTGGGGTTCCCACAGGACGCCGAGGCGGATGGCGAGGTCGGCCAGTGCGCTGGACTCGTCGCCTGGCCGGACATGCTTCCAGCACTGTGTATAGAGATCCCTTGCGATGTTGCAGGGGGGCGGATTCTGCCGGGCCACATCGCGGCGGAAGGTTTCGCCTTCCCCGGCACGTTCGTCCATGAGGCGATCCCATGCTGCCGGTTCCACGCCCTCTGCCGGCCGCGGAATGGAGGAGGCCGGGACCGCTCCGGGCCTTGGCGGGGGCACCATGCAGTGGACGAGGCTGATCTTCATGTCGTCCGGCAGGTCGGACTCTTCGACAATCGCATGGAAGGCTGCGAACACGCAGCTTGGGTGCGAGTAGAGCTCCCGGGCGTCTCTCACCGCATTGATCTGCCTTCTGGCCTTCTCAAAGGAAAGCGCAAAGGAGGGGGCGGGGGAGTCCATGCTCTTGGGAGGGGGCTTGAGACGGGGCTTTTTGGGCTCCCGTGGGGGGCGCGTGAAGTGTTCTGACATGTTGGCGCAGACAATTCAGCAGACAAGACTACAAGGGGGAATGGCAATCAGGCTTGTGCCTGTTGCCGTTTTCAGTCATCACCGGCCAGATGGGGGACCGGCCGGCTCAATGGTGGGGGTGGCAGGGCCGCAGCCTTCGGAAGGAGCGGCCCTGCAGGGTAGGGGCCGTACGTGCGGGGGCAGCGCGCAGTAGCCGGCCCCGTCCGTCAGGCGGACAGCAGGAGCGGGCGCGCTAGTCCGTGCAGCCGCCGCAGTTGCCGTCGCATCCGCCGTACGAGTCGTCGTTTATGCACTCGTCGGGACCTTTCATCGGGCTTCTCCTGTAGTTGGTTGTGAATGCTTGGACCGCCAAGAAGGCCTTCCCAAGCCTTCGGGAAAGGGAAGACAAGGATGTTGTCTTCCGGGAAAAGTGTTTTCTCTTCAGGCCGTCGGATCACCTGACGGTGTGCAACAACCTTGCACACCAGCCAGCGCCTGGGCTACTGGAAGCCCCTTCCCGAGTCTTCGGGGAGCGCGCAAGTCTGCATGCTTGCGTGCCCCAGACACGGGAAAGACAGTTCCTTCTGCAGGTAACGATTGGATCGGGGACCCAATCGGCGCCGGGTGTACGTGTAGGAGCGTGAAAGCGGTGCCTCAGGCAGCCGCTGCGGATGGACAGAAAGGCGACCCCTCATCCCTCTGTCGTGCTGGTTACTATTACTGGAGGTATTTAAAAAGCCCGTTATGCCGCGGCTTTGCCCGTACTGACCTTCTGAGGCGACGTTAAGGGCAGACCGCAGAATACATTGAACCGTGCAGAAGATCGCGGACGAGGAGATGAGGTCA
>JACQOD010000064.1 GCA_016202725.1 Candidatus Aenigmatarchaeota archaeon
GCTGCAGAAGGTGTACAGCGGGCGCAAGAACCTCGGCCACCAGCCCGAGCACCGGGCGCTCGCCTCCGGCAAGATTCTCCGCACCCTGCTCCAGCAGCTGGAGGCAGCGGGCCTCGTGAAGGCCGAGAAACGCAAGGGAAGGGTCATCACCCCGAAGGGCCAGCAGTTCCTGGATCAGGTGGCCAAGGAGATCGGGAAGGCCGGGTAATCCGGCTCCCGGAGTTGTGGTGATATGGACAAGGAATCTGTCTCGGACGGCCGCGAGCAGCCCGCCGGGACCCAGGGTGGCACAATGGACACCGGACCGACGTACGAAGTCAAGGATATCAGGCTGGCAGAGCAGGGCAGGCTCAACATCGAACTGGCCGAGCAGGAGATGGGCGCCTTGCTGAAGATCCGCGCACGCTTCCAGAAGGAGCAGCCCCTGCAGGGGGTCCGGGTGGGCATGGCCCTCCACCTCACGAAGGAGACCGCAGCCCTGATCAGGACCCTGGCTGCGGGCGGGGCTGACGTGGCCATTACCGGATGCAATCCCCTGTCTGCTCAAGACGATGTCTGCGCCGCGCTGGCCGCTGATGGGGCGAAGATCTGGGGCTACAAGGGCGAAGCCAAGGAGGACTACTACCGCTACCTCCAGCGGGTCATTGCCTTCAAGCCGCACATCACCATCGATGACGGGTGCGACCTGGTCACGGAGATCCACACCAAGCATCCCGAACTCCTCCCGGGCATCTGGGGCGGGTGCGAGGAAACCACCACCGGGATTATCAGGCTCAGGGCCATGGAGAAGGAGGGCCTGCTCAAGTACCCGATCATCGCGGTGAACGACAACAAGACCAAGCACCTCAGGGATAATTTTTACGGAACAGGCCAGTCCAGCCTGGACGGCATCCTGCGGGCGACCCACCTCCTCTTCGCGGGGAAGATCGTGGTGGTCGCCGGCTACGGCAGCTGCGGGAAGGGCGTGGCCCTGCGGGCCCGGGGCATGGGCGCCGAGGTCATCGTGACCGAAGTAGACCCTTTCCGGGCCCTCCAGGCCCGCATGGACGGCCATCGGGTCATGCCCATGGCCGATGCCGCCCGCATCGGGGATGTCTTCCTGACGGTGACCGGCAACAAGGGCATTCTCCGCAAGGAGCATTTCCCGCTGCTGAAGCATGGGGCCATCCTGGCCAATGCGGGGCACTTCGACGTCGAGATCGACCTCAAGGCCCTCGAGCAGATGGCCGCCAAGCGCAGGGTGCGGGCCTCCCTGGATGAATACACCCTGAACGGCAAGCGGGTCTATGTGGTGGCCGAAGGCAGGCTGGTCAACCTGGCCGCGGCTGAAGGGCATCCGGCCCTGGTCATGGCCATGTCATTCTGCGGCCAGTCCCTCGCGGTCGAGCACCTGGTGAAGAACCGGGGGAAGCTGCCTGCCCAGGTGATCACGCTCCCCGGCGAGATCGACACCATGATTTCCCGCCTCCAGCTCGAGGAGATGGGCATCCGCTTCGACCAGCTCACGAAGGAGCAAGAGCACTACCTCCAGGAGTGGCGGGAGGGGACATGACGGGCGCCAGGCGCGCTTTTCCGGGCTGCGAGGTGGCGGGATGAACAACACCCCCTACGACCCCGCGGCGGCCCAGCAGGCGGAGATGGAGAAGCTGAAGAAGCAGGTCCTGGAGCGGATCCTGGACCGGGACGCCCTCGAGCGCCTCAGCCGCGTCAGGCTCGGCGACCCTGCCCTGGCCCAGCAGGTGGAGCTCTACCTCCTGCAGCTGGCCCAGAGCGGCAAGCTCAGGGAGCTGATCACGGACGCCAAGCTGCGGGAGGTCCTGCAGCTCATCACGGATAAAAAGGACATCACCATAAGGAGAAGGTAATATGGCGCGGAACAAGCCCTCCGGACGGAAGCGTCGGCTGATTGCGCGGGCCAAGGTGCGCGCAGCGCCGCGCTGGGTTGATATTAAGAAGTACGGTCTCAAGCGGGCCAGGACCCGCAGGGTCCGGGTGCGGACGCACAACTGGCGCCGGGACCGCCTGAAGGTGTAGCCATGGCAAAAGAGAAGCAGGACAAAAAGCAGGGGAGAAAGGCCGAGAAGAAGAAGGGAAAGAAGCAGAAAGCTGCGCCTGCCGCGGAGCGGGTCATGACCATCCCCCTCCGCAAGGAGTGGGTCAAGCAAGGCACACCCCGCCGCGCCAACCGGAGCATCAATGTGATCCGGGAAACCCTGGGAAGACACCTGCACGTGGACGATGTCCGCCTGTCGGCAGGCGTGAATGACCAGATCTGGGCCCGCGGCAACCGGAAGCCGCCTGCCCGCATCCGCGTGGCCGTCACCGTGGAGGAGGGCGTGGCGCGCGCCAGGCTCCCGGAGGAGAAGCTCCCCCTCATGGAGAAGGCAAAGGAAACCAAGGTGGAGAAGGTGAAGCCCGAGACCCCCCAGGGCGGGGCGGAGAAGGCAGCGACCGACAAGACTGCCCCCGCCGCAGAGAAGGCCGCGGGACCTCCGAAGACGGCGCCGACCCCGGAAACGGCCAAGAAGAAACTCACGCCCGAGGAAGAGGCCGCCCAGCTCTGGAAGGAAGCCGAGCAGCAGGCGAAATAATTCTCAGAATAAAAACCCGCTCTCCCGTGAGGAGGGTATGGACTGGAAGGCTGCGGTGGCAACGGCGCTCCCCCCTCGCCTGCGACCCCTGCTCCCCGCAGGCTACCAGCGGGTGGGGGACATCGTCCTGGTGCAGCTCCCGCGGGAGCTGCGACCCTACCGGGCAGCAGTGGGCAAGGCGCTCCTCCGGAGCCTGCATGCCCAGGCCGTGTATGCCCAGGGCCCGGTCCAGGGGGAGCTGCGCACACCCCGCGTGGAGCTGCTGGCCAGCCACGGCAGCCGCACCATCCACCAGGAGCACGGCGTCCGCTTCTCGGTGGATGTCACCAAGGTCATGTTCTCCGCCGGCAACCTCGCAGAGCGCGCGCGCCTCACGGCTAAGCCAGGGGAGACGGTCGCGGACCTCTTCGCCGGGATCGGCTATTTCAGCCTGGGCATCGCCCGGCGAGAGCCTGCCTGCCGGGTGGTTGCGGTGGAGAAAAACCCTGCAGCCGCCAGGCTGCTGCGGGAGAACGTGCGGTTGAACAAGCTGGGAAACGTGGAGGTGCTGGAAGGGGATTGCCGCCTGCTGGCAGGGGAGGCTTGGGCTGACCGGGTCCTGATGGGCTACTTCCCCGGGACGGAGCGGTTCCTGCCCACGGCCTTCCGGATCGCGCGCGACGGCGCGGTCATCCACTTCCACAACCGCTACCCGGAGGCGGATCTCTGGGCAGCGCCGCATGCCCACCTGCAGACGGCAGCGCGCCGGGCAGGGTGCAGGACCACGGTCCTCGACAAACGGATCGTCAAGTCGCTCTCGCCGGCATTCGTTCACGCGGTTATGGATGTCCGGGTCATGAAGAAAGGGAAATGACCCTTCGCAAGGGAGCATGCGGCGGGGATGAACACGCGTTTCTCAGAAGAGGTCGTGGACGTCAATGACCTGCAGCGTTGAGCGCACCGACTTCTTGTCTGGCACGAAGAGCACGCGTTTCTTGGCAGTGAAGCCTTCGAGCGTTTGCTCGGCGGTGCGCACGTCCTTGACGGAGACCGTTCCCCACTTGATTTCTACCGCAATCTCGGGTTTCTTGAACTTCAGCAGGCAGGCGTCAATATCAAAGTCGCCTGACTCGCAGACACTTTCCACCAATCCCCACTTCTTGGCCAGCGCTTCCCGGACCTGATCCTCGACGATGCGCGGGAGGAGCTCGTCGATGATGCTCCGTATCTCCTGCCTCCCCACGGGTCTTTCCGAAACGTTATATTTCTCGTCGGCGTAGTAGAAGATCCGGAAGAGCGGCGAAACGTGCTTGTAGACGAACCGTTTCTTGCCGAAGACCGGCAGCTTCTTGATGATGCCGAAGGCGACCAGGTTGGTCAGGTACTGCTGGATGATGCTGGGATCATCCTTGGGGATGAGCTTCCGGGAAAAGAGTTGGCTGGCGATTTCTCCAGAGACGACCTTTCCCGCCGCAAGGGCCCGCAGAATGCCCTCATAGACTGCAGATGTCCGCCGTTCTTCCTCGGTAAATATTTCACCTATCAGCGCAGGGATGGTTCGGACAGAACCGAGTACAATGTCAGCAAGGATGTCCCGGGGATCTTTCTTCTCGTCAACATAGTCGACGGCTATGGGTTCGCGCAGCAGGATGGCCAGCTCCAGCAACTGCTTGTTGGCTATCCCCCGCCCGTCAAGGGCCCGGAGACCGTCCTGCAGCGTTATCAGGCCAACCGGCACTTCCTTGAACAGCCCAAGCAGGGGGGATTTGCTGGAGAGCAGTTCCTTTGAGAGGAAGAGTGTTGAGGAAATCAGTATCAGTTTCCCCTTCTTCTCCGTATAGTGGACGAAGTCGAAGAAGCTTTCGCCCAGGCGATGGAACTCATCCACGGCGACGGTCTTGCCGTCCGACAATGCCCTCTTCAGGAGTTCGATGAAGGTTGTGTAGAGCATCTCCTTGCCTCCTTCCCTGGAGAGTATGCTCCTGTCCCGCTTGACGAAGAAGTATTCGTCGCAGGTCACGAGGCGCTCCACGAGGAAGGTCTTGCCGGTCTTGCGCCTGCCGTAGACGAACACCCATTTTTTCGA
>JACQOD010000061.1 GCA_016202725.1 Candidatus Aenigmatarchaeota archaeon
AGCGAATGCCTGCGGATGCGCAATGGCATCATCTCCTCGTCCGAGGTCTTGAAGACGGTTCACGTTATGCTGTGGTTCGTCCTAAGGGTACGAGCTCGACCGCTGACCGGCCACCCACCGGGGAAGGGGGAGCAACTGCAACGCACGGCCTCAGAGGGTGACGTGGAGGACGGCGACTGCCCGCTTGTTGCGGGCGATGAGGCCGTTGAAGATGTCCGTGGCGTTCTCGGTCCGGTCGACGAAGAGCTTCACGCCCTTCTCCTCCGCCTTCTGGGTGAATTCCGGAAGAATCTTCACCGAACCCTGCATACCGGTTCCGATCACGATGGCCTGGGGCTCGCGCTTCAGCAGCTTCAGGAGCAGGCCGAAGCCCAGGAGGTGGAGCTTCTCGAGGTAGTCGGCCTTGCCGTCCCACCAGACCACCATGTCGGAATAGTAGGTCTTGCCGTCCAGGACGATCTCTCCGTACGACACCTGGTCCACGCGGGGCATACCCTCTGTTGGGGGCGCGGGCTTTTATGCTGGTGGTAATTGCAGGGGCGAAGGGTGGGGGTGACCGGATGTGGTCGCGCTCCCCCTCACGACATCACGCTGTTATATCCCGACCCGCGCCCAAGATATAAAAGCTTCCTCCGCCAAGTAAGGATATGGTTTCGCGCAAGGCCATGTCGTCCACCATGGAGATCGTGGTGGCCGTGGTCGTCATCTTGGTGGTGGCGTTCGTGATCCTCACCATCTTCTCCGGGGGGACCGGCAACGCCGCCAGCATCATCCAGCGCTGGCTCGGGCAAGTGCCTCAAAATGCTTGTCCTAGTCCCGCGACATGTAAAACCTCCTGCAGCACACAGGAAACGAGCCTGTCGGGCGGGCTCTGTCCGCAGGGCCAGGTGTGCTGCCAGCCAGTGACTGCATCCCCGGCGCCGGGTGGCGGCCTGTCGCGGCCTGTCTAAACTACCAGGGGTGAGCCCGGTCCTCTGTGATGATGGGCCTCCCTCCATTGCACGCACGCTCCGCGCCCAATCAGCGGGCATCGGTCGCCATCTGCACGTCCTGCATATAAAGGGGTTCTGCCCTAAGTAATACTACAGCCGGGAGGCCGCTGCCGCGGGTTTTTCAATGGACCACGGGGATCTCATGGGCATGATTACCTCTCCCAGTTCCTGGGAGCAGGTGCTCTACGAGGTGGTTGCCTGGGAGGGATTGGACCCCTGGGACATCGACCTCCAGAAGCTGGCCGCCGGGTTCACGGCCTACGTCGGCAAGCTCGAAGAGATGGACTTCAAGGTCCCCGCCAAGTACGTCATGATCGCGGCCATCCTGCTCCGGATGAAGACCGATCACCTGCCCCTGCTGAACTACTTCAACCAGCCGCCCGAGGCCGAGCCTCTCGAGGGGGAAGGGGAGGCCATTCCCGGGGTCGAAGACCCGGTGATCAACGCCCTCACCATCCCCCCCCGGAGGATCCCGACCCGGAAGATCATCATCGCCGACCTGGTGGACGCCCTCCGCAAGGTGATGGGTTCTTCGGAGCGGCGCAGCGAGCGCATGGAAACCGCCAAGCAGACCATCAGGCTCAAGCAGGACGACATCTCCCGACGCATCGGCACCCTGTACGAGAAGATCAACAGCATCCTGGGCAAGATGAAGAAAGAGGAAGTGGAGTTCTCCACCCTGGTTCCGACCTGGACGCGGCCGGAGGTGGCCAATACCTTCCTTCCCCTGGTCTTCCTGGACCACGAACAGAAAGTGGAATGCAGGCAGGAGGAGGTCTTCCAGGAGATCTACGTGCGCCGGGGAGCTGCGGCGAATGGGACGGCGAAGGCCGGACCAGTGCACGAAGCCAGCCATCCCGCGCCGCAGAAGGCTGCCTCCCCCCGGCAGCTCCTGAACGCCTCTCCCGATCACCCAGCCAGGAACGCCAAGGCCGCTCCCCCGGCTGCTCCCGCGGCATCCCCCGTACCGCCGGGACCGCGTCCTTCCGCGCCGGGGCCGGAACCCGCGCCCCCTGCCCGGAAGCAGGCAGGCATGTCCTCCACCGGCCTCCGGCTGGTCGCGCTGGACGAGCCTCCCGGCAGGATCCTGCGGGCGGCGAGGCGCATGCTGCAAAGCGCGCCAGTGAAAAAAGCCGCCAAGCACGCAGGGATAAAAACCCGGGGGCGGAAGAGGTGACCATGGACGAGAAGCGACTGGTCGAGGCAGCCCTGTTCATCAGCCATAAACCGCTGGACCTCCAGGACCTCGCGAAGGTCACGGGCCTCAGCTCCCTGGGCTTCCTGAAGCAGATCATTGACCAGCTCCGGAGCGAGTACCAGGAGCGGGGGATTGACATCATCGAGCAGGGGGGACGATGGAGCATGCACGTCAAGGCAGCGCTGCTGCCCGCGGTGGCGTCGCTGACCCCCCACCAGGACCTGCCCGAGGGGCCGAAGCGCACGCTTGCGCTGGTGGTCTACAAGGAGCCGGTCAAGCAGTCGGACATCATCCGCATCCAGGGCACCAAAGCCTACAGCTACGTCAAGCAGCTGGCCAAGCTGGGCCTCCTGAAGGCCGAGGAAAAAGGCCACACGAAAATACTGTCAGCCACGTCGGAGCTGGAGGCGTACTTCGGCATGGAGAAGGCCAAGATCCGGGAGCAACTCCTGGCGGCCAAGCCCCCCGCTGCCGCTCCCGCAGAAGCGGAGGAACCGGTCAAGCTTCCCGAGGACGCTCATCCCGTTCGCGCGGCTGCGAAAAAGCGCGCGCCGGCGCCTGCTGCCCCGGAGGAAGCTGATGCTCCCCAATCCGCTCGAAGCCGCGCTGCCACCACATCCCAAGCACCGCCAGCGCCGCGGCCTCCGCAAGCCAGGCGCCGAAACACCCCTGTTCCCGCGCAGCAGCCGAGCTTCGAGGCCGCCGAGGAGCGGCTCGACGCCCTCCCGGAGGAGGAGCCTGCTGCTCCGGCTAAGGAGCGTGCAGCGCGCGCGCCTGCGACCGTTGAGGCGCACGCTCCCTCCGTTGCAGCCCCACAAACCTTCTCCCCTGACCCGGAGCTGGGCATCCCTCCCGAGCCGGCCGCGGCTGCCCCTTCCAGGAAGGTGCTGGAGGTATTGAAGGTGCGCGAGGCCGTGCTGGAGGCGGAGGCCCCGCCAGCCACCCACGCCAAGACCCGCGCGCGATCTGGAACGCCATCGAAGGGCGCACCGGTCGCGGCCCGGTCGGACAAGGGATCGAAGGGAAAGGCTGCCCATCCTGATCAAAAGCCGCAGCTGCCCCGCAAGCCTGCGGATGACGAGCTGCTGTAAGTGGCCGACAGGAAATAATGGGGCCAATGGCCCCATGCCCGAACCAGCAAACTACCCGCCGCTGCAGCGGCGGGCGTTTGACGCCGACGTATGTGTTTAGCTCATTGACCACTGCAGGTGCTCTTGGTGCTGATTTCATTGTTCCCGCATTGTTGGAAACCGATAGCATGCGTTTGGCAGCTACGCACGCACACGCCGACTAATCCAGGAATGGCCAGCGTTCCGCGCCCGTGATGGCTGCCCACCCCCACGCCCAGGCGCGTGCCATTCATCTGCGGGCCAAGGCCCCGCAGGGTGCTGGCGGCGCGGGGCCTACACACGCACCGCCCCTCCACGCCGGGGAACGGCGCCATCGGGGGTCTGCCATGGTGCTGACACGCCTGGCCGGCGCCCTGAAGGGGGTTGCCCAGCGGCCTGCCCTGAAGCCCGCGCGGGTGCTCTGGCACCGCCTGGGACGGAAGGGGCGCATCGGCCTGGCGGCTGCCGTCGTCGCGGCCCTGGCCGTGATCGCGCTGCTTCCCCCGCCCCCTGTGCCCGTCGCCGTCGCGGAGCGGGTGCCCTGCCTGGACTCTGACCAGGGGAGCTTGCCCACGGTGCGAGGCACCTGCGCGGACCGGGAGAACTTCACCGACACCTGCCTGACCGGCCAGACCCTGCTGGAGTACGCCTGCGCCGACGAGTCGTGCGTCGTGCAGCGCGTGGACTGCCACACCCTGGGGAAAGTATGCTCCGCAGGAGCGTGCAACGGGACGTATGCGCCCCCGGTGGTGAACCTGACCCCGGAGCTTCCGAAGGTGCCCGACCTCACGGTCCAGTCGGTCTGGGCGCGAGTCTTCAATGAGACCAAGACCAACACCACGGTCAACACCTCGGGCAACATCAGCTACAGCGTGACCTTCCGCATCGTCGCGACGGTCCTGGTGAGCGTCCGCAACATCGGCGGCGCGCCTGCCTACCCGTCCAAGCTGAACCTGTCCATGCGCGGCAGGACCGTCGAGGACAAGGTGGTGGACACCCCCATCATCCTCCCCGGGGAGATGGGGTCGGCGGTGGCGAACTTCACCCTGGATGGGGCGGGGAATTACCTGGTCTTGGCAGACGCGGACATCCTCCACGAGATCGAGGAGATCAGCGAGGGCAACAACCGAGGAGCGGGGAACTTCTCGGTGAGTTGAAGGTTCCCCGCCAGGCGCTCCCTTCCAGACCCACCAGCGCTGCGAGACAACAACCGGCCACACCCTCAGGGCAGACCACAGAATACATTGAACCGTGCAGAAGGTCGCGGACGAGGAGATGAGGTCAAGCGTCCGCAGGCATTCGCTCCATCCTCAATGGAAGCACACCATCAGCCCGGAAAAATGGACAGTTTATTTTGTGGCAACACCTCAGCGCCGCCGGGCGTAGAGGAACAGCCCGATCAGGATGAGCGGGAGGAGGACGGCCCACGCCGGGATTTCCCAGGGCGCCGCGCGCGGGGGCAGGGCTGGCGGCCCGGCAGGCTCCTTGGAGAAATCCACCGCTGCCTCGGTCACGGTTTCCCCGGTCAGGTAGGAGGCGTGCGCCCGGACGACGTAGGCCGAGGCAGGCAGCTGCGCGCGGGGGATGGCGGCCACGAAGCGCGCGAGCCCGTCGGGCTGCACGTAGCCGCGCTCAGACTGGGCGGTCGCCACCAGCTTCCCTTCGGCGTCATAGAGACCGATGGCGTCTGCCTGCGAGGCCAGGGTGACGGTCCCCGTGTTGTGGAAGTAGATGTTCAGGTTGAGGGCGTCCCGCGTCCCCCCGCCGGGCGTGATGTCCAGTATCCTCCCCTGGCGGAGCGAGGGCCCGGGAACGCGGAAGAGCAGGGTGGGCGACACGACCGCGACGATCGTGGCCGCGCTGCTGCCCCCCGGGGGGACGGAGGGTGTGGGGAGGAGCATGACCGTATGCACCCCCGGCTCTGCATCAGCAGGGACCCGGAGGAGGAAGTTCAGGGGGCGGAAGCCCTTCCCCGCCAGCTGCTCGACCTCCTCGCTGGCGGGGTGGAGGAGGACCGGGTTCTCGAAGAACGATACCCAGGGGGAGGCGTCCTGCTCGGAGTAGTTCGGGAGGAGGTGCTGGTATTCCGGGCGGCTGAAGAAGTTCGTGGTCCCCCGTATCGCTTCCAGGCGGACGAGGAGGGGATCGGGGGAGCTGGTCACCAGGTAGAAGGTGCCTATCCGCGAGGTTCCCGGAAGGATTTCCCCCAGGTCCACCACGACGGGGGAAACCCCGACCTGGTACTGCCGCTGCGCCCCCGCGCCGGGCAGGAGGAGGGATGCCAGGAGAAGGAAGGGCAGGAGCCCGCGCAGGTCCATGCCAAGGTATTGGCGGCGAAGGCATAAATGGGTGGGGAGGTGGTTGCAGAAGTGGGTCCTTTGGCCTTCGTGTAGGTGTGTAGCTCAAAAATGCCCTTTCTGTCGCAACGTTTCGAGTTCTTGGCAGGAACTCCATCAAACCCAGAATATCTCGCCAACAAGCCTCCTCGCCGACTGTATCTACTCGCCCATCGCACAAGAATGCAGCGCCTCTTTCTTTAGTTCTCCGTTTTTTCTGTAAAAAAGAAATCACCACTCTGCGACCAACCGGGTTTTCCGCGCTCTGCGTGCAAATCCCTGAAGAAATGTCGATGTCTATCGCTTACCGTAGGTGAGTAGATGCCGCCGGCTACACCCCTACCGAACTACCCGCCCTTCAGCTTCTTGTCCAGAGCATGCAGCCGCTCCTCGCTGCTCTTCTTGAGCTCCTGGTAGGCCGCGGGGGTGATGGTGCCGTCCTTGACCTCGCTCTCCAGCAAGCGGAGCATGCGGCTCACCTTGTCCTTCTCCTGCAGGACCATCTCCTGCTCGACGCGCCAGTCAGGGCCTTCCTTCTTGCGCGCGAGCTTGGGCCTGGACAGGGGGAGCTTGCGGCCGCGCTTGACGTAGACGAACAGGACGGCGTTGACCGCGGCGAGGATGCCGATGGCCAGGGCGATCTGCCAGAGGGGGGTGACCTGGGCCTCCAGCTTGTACTTGAACTCCGCAGCAGCAAGCAGGGCCCTTGCCGTGCGGAGCAGGTTGTGAGCCGTGACCGCCTGCTCCGTGGTCGTGTCGAAGCGGCTCTCCTGCAGGGCCGACTCCGCGGAGGCGAGGTGGGTGCGGATCTGCTCGATGAGGATCCAGACCTGGCTTACTTCCTTGCCGATCTGCTCGGCCTGGGAGGCGTCCTGCTCCAGGGCGCGGAGACTCTCCTTCAGGGAGGTGATCTCCGCGGCCAGGAGGTCGTACTGGGACGTGAAGACCGTGAAGGGGATGGAACGGGAGTCCCGGGCCTTGCTGGTCAGGGCGGCGAGGGTGAGATCGTAGGTCTTGGCGTCCGCGTCCGCGGGCACGGCAAAGTCGATGACGAAGGTCCCCGAAGCCCCCGGGCCCAGGCGCTCGATGGCGGCGGGGGAGATGGTGAACCAGGGGGTGGGGATGCCGGTCAGCAGGAGCTGGATGTCCTCCAGGGTGGCGGTCCCGTTGTTGGTCACCTGGACAGAATGGAAGTCGGTCCAGCCCCGCACGATCTTGATGTCCTGCGGGACCTGGGTGATGAGGAGTTGGTAAGCGTCAGCCTCGCGTTCGAGGACGATGCCGCCTCCTCCGCCTCCGGCAGCACCGCCTCCGCCACCCGATACCGACGGCCCGGGGGGAGTCGGGGGGGAGGTCGCCTGGATGATCTCGAAGGTGGCGTTGGCGGTCACCGCGGGGATCACCGTGGAATAGGTCACCTTGGCGTTCAGCAGGGCCAGCCCCAGGGACTGGGAGGAGAAGATGAAGGCGCTGCGCTGGGCGGTCGTGTTGGCGTTCGCGCGCGCGAGCGCGGTGAAGGAGGTGTAGGTCCAGGTC
>JACQOD010000062.1 GCA_016202725.1 Candidatus Aenigmatarchaeota archaeon
CCGCTCTGCGAATCAGTCGCATTGAAAATCGGCATGCTTAGACCACATGGCCGTTTTGGCATGCGTTGGCGTACAGCCGAGGAAATCGATACATAGCGGGCATATTGAGGGTACCTAAACACGTACAAAAATGAGACCACTGCCCCCATGGTCGAATTGGCCATCGGCAGGGTGAAAAGCCAGACAGGAGGCGTTGCCCAGCAGGAATGAGGACCCATTGAAGGGACGCTTCACGGTCAGGGGAGCCCATGCACAATGACACATGACCGAACCAGTGGGCCGGTTACTGTATGACGATCCCTTCAGGACCTTTCCCCGGGCTACACGACCTTCTGCAACAGCTTCTGGGCGAGAATCCAGGCAGCCACGGCTTCGCGGACGTCGCCGTCCCGGACCTCCCCTTCGCCGCGGAAGCCTACCTCAGCGACATCCGCACCGACCAGGCGCGCCGTGGGGTGGATGGCGCCGAAGATTCCCACGACGTCATCCGGAGACAGGCCAAAGGGGACGGGCGTGCCCGTGGAAGGGGTGAACTCGCTGCTGAGGCTGTCGATGTCCAGCGAAACGTACAGGTCTGTCCCTTCCGTGAACACATAGAGTTTATCCCAAGAGGCGTCCGGACGCCTGCGGATATCCTGCACCGAGAGGGTGTGCACCCCATGCGCGCGCGCATACTCGTCCTCGTCTGCCGCAGCTTGGCGGATGCCGACTTGGATGAGACGCTCCCCGGGGAAGCCTGCCTCCAGAATTTCATAAAAGGGCGTGGTGTGGCAGCGGCGCATGCCCAGATAGTCGGCCTTCATGTCCCGGTGGGCGTCCAGGTGGACAATGGCAAAGGGGTGGCGCTCGTCTTCCCGGGCCTGCAGCAGGCCCTGGACAAGCAGGGCCGTCGGGTAGTGCTCGCCCAAGAAGGCGAAGGGGATCTTCCCGTCCCGGTAGAGGATTCCCGCGATGTCCGGGAGGGGCTTGAGGGATGCCAGGTGCGCGTCAATCACCGTGAGGATGTCCTGGGGGAGGCCCTCCGCCTCCGCAGCCGGGGACGCAATCGCGCGCGCGACCTGCTCCTCCACCTCCTTCGGCACGGCCGCGCGGTAGGTTCCCAGGTCCGCCCACGGGACCGTTGCCGGGAGGTCCCTGCCCGACAAGCAGTCATACAGCTCCACCATCTTCGCGCTCGCGTACCGGACGGCCTCGGGGCCGCGGGCGCTCGTGCGGCCGCCGGTGGAGGTCAGGTCGAAGGGCACGTCTAGGAAGACCACGAGGGATTGTCCGTACCGCTCTTCCGGAGAGAGGTCCGACATCCCCGGGACATGCCCCCCGAAGGCGTATTCAGGCTCCTGAAAGAACCGCTGCAGCGCGCCAAATCCGCGGGGCATTCAGCCCTCCTCGGGAGGATGCCGCATGGGATACAACACCTGTTCTCGCGCCTCAATCTCGAGCCTCTGCACATCGTCAAGCTTCCCCAAAAGCTCGGCGTGCCCTTTCATTCGCGCCTCCCGACGTGCAAGAATCACCCTCTCGCTGAAGTCCCGTTCAAAATCGCCTATCCTGTCCATCAGCCTCCGAGGTTGCCGCGAGGCATGCTTGGCAACATATCCTACAACCGCCGGGATGGTCTTCGTGTATTCCGACCAGACCTCAATCTCCCGTCCGACGGAGGCGTCCGGATATTTGAGCCAGGTGACGGCTTCGGCCTGTGTCGAGCCGGAGAGGGCGCCCGCACGCGCGTCGGCAATCGTGAAGCGAATGCATCCTTCTGCACCCTGGAAATCCGTCAAGTAGTAGACTTCGTTGAGCATGGGACCGAGGGTCTGGATGAAATTTCGCGGACCGCCCTCCCCGAAGAAGACGTTCAGTTGTGGCTGGGTATGCAGGACCAGGGCGGAGGCCTGCCTGAGGTCCCGGGAGCCTCTGGGATCGGGGTCAAATCCTTCGTCAACAAGGACGCTGAGATCCATCCCAAGGGAGTGATTGGATGAAGAGTCCAGATAGACGGGAACACCGTGCTGCGCGGCCTGGATCACAAACGACACTCCCGGGTCCACGACGAGCCCCGAACTTTCATTGAGGAGCTCGTTCCCGAATTCGTAGAGGAGCATGGCCGAACTGAAAGGTTGCTGGAGGCGGGGAAGGACCCGCCGGGCAATCACCTGCTTGAGCGTATCCTGCATCTTGAGGGTATCGTCGCCGCTCACGTTCTGGTTGTAGATGCGGGTGGTTCCGTCCGCCCGGAGGTCATCATCGTCCACTTCAGCCCGCCCCTCGCGGACCGGGAGACCGCAGGCAAAATGGAGGTCATGGAAGACGTTTGCCCCCGTGGATACAATGACATCAACGAGGCCCCGCCCGAGGAGGTCCGCAACGTAGCCCCCCAGGCCTGCCGGAGTGAGCGCCCCCGAGATGCCCAGCCAGACGTACTCGCCCCTCTCATTGACCTGGCTCCAGCGCTGGGCCGCCTGGTACGCGTGCCGCGCCTGGTAACCGATGCGGCCGTCCACGTTCCGGACATACCAATCCATATGGTCCATGAACGCCTCATCAATCCTTGGCGGCGAGACCGCCCTCGCAGGGCCAAGATACTTGCTGTGGCAGGCATGCGGTTCCGGGGCCATAGCTTGGATTCCCAGAAAGTTTTAAATTGGGATATGGCCCCCGCCTGTACGTGTTGAGCTCAAATACGCTCTGTCTGCCGCAGCGTAGCGGTTCCATTTTTTTGACAGGACTGCCACCTAGAACGCACCGCCGATAAGCATCCTCACCAGCTACACACCTACACCCGCCTACCAACGCTGACGATTGCCGGTCAGCTTTTAAGGAACATGGCCATTCCTGAAATGATGGACCGCGCGGTGGGTGGGATACTGCAGACACTGAGTGCAACATATCCTGAGGCCCGCTACTACCTCACCTTCTCCTCCCCCCTCGAGTTGCTGGTGGCAGCCATCCTGTCCGCCCAGGTGCGGGATGAAGTCGTGAACGCCATTACCCCCGCACTGTTCAAGAAATACCGCAGCGCCCGGGACTTTGCGGAGGCCGATCCTGCGGAGCTGGAGGGCATGGTGCGGACCGTGACCTTCTACAAGAACAAGGCCGCAAACATCCGGAAGGCCTGCCGGCTCCTGGTGGAGCGGCACGGCGGAGCGGTCCCGGAAGAGATGGATGCCCTCCTGGAGTTGCCCGGCGTGGCCCGCAAGACGGCGAACGTCATCCAGCAGCACGCCTTCGGCCGGGTGGAGGGGGTCGTGGTGGACACCCACGTGATCCGGCTGGCGCAGCGGCTGGGCTGGACCGCCCAGAAGGACCCGGCGAAGATCGAGCGGGACCTGATGGCCCTCCTGGACAAGGGATGGTGGGACCAGGTCCCCCACCTCCTGAAGCAGCATGGCCGCGCGGTCTGCAGGGCCCCGGTGCCTGCCTGCTCCCGGTGCGTGGTGGCGAAACGCTGCCCGAAAGCGGGCGTGAGCCAGCACACCTAACGTGTCAGGTCAACATAATCGGCACAGGTCATGGATTCAGGAACAGTGGCCTGTGGCGGCGCAGCATCCACGGCTTCACCGCAGGTAGTGGCCATTATTTTCGCCGCTGACGTGAGACGCACTTATAAAGCGGCGCGCCCAACCCGTGGACATGAAGGTGCGCGAGCTGAAGAACTTCCTGGAACTGCAGGCGGGCGAGGCCCGTGCAGGCCAGCTGCTGCAGACCTACTCCCACTGGATCGCCGCGCTCTTCCAGGCCAGGGAGTATGTGGTGGGCAGCCCCAAGGACCTGCCGACGCTCCACCGGCTGGCTGAATTGAAGCTGGTCATCCTCCACCCAGGGGCGCGCACGGTAGCGGAACTCACCCCCGCAGGGAAGAAGCTCTACCAGGACTTCTACGGCCACGGGTACTACTAGGTCGAATCGATTGAAATGATGCCCATGGGCGGAGAGTGTCCTTAAGTGAAATCATACTTTCACCCCTTATAAAGGAGCTCTCTAGAAAGGAAAACTATTTATATACTGTGAAAACATACTTTCACTATGTACCTCTTGCGCGAAGAAGAGCACCGGCTCTTCGGGAAGCTCGGGAAGAAGGAAGCGCTGGCCCTGATCGGACCGCGAAGGGCCGGAAAGACCACGCTCGCGAAGCGCCTGCTGGAAGACTGGGAGCAAGGAGGGAAACGGGGAGCGTTCCTCGATCTGGAACTCCCTGCCGCCCCGCAGTCGGGCCGGGCCCTCGCTGCGGAGATCCGCCAGGTTCCGGCAGGGGGGCTCGCGGTCCTGGACGAGGTGCAAGCGATTCCAGACTGGGTGCGGACCGTGCGGGCAGAGATTGACGCGGGGAAGCGGCACCTGCTCGTGACCGGATCGAGCGCATCCCTGCTCTCCAGCGAGGTGGCCACTTCGCTGGGCGGGCGCGCCCTGCCGGAAACCGTCCTCCCGCTGTCCTACCGGGACGCGAGGAGGTGGGGGATCCCGAACCTGGAGGCATACCTGCGGAGCGGCGGCTATCCAGAATGCGTCTTGCGGCCCGACGACGCCCCGGGGTTGCACAAACTCTATCTCGAGCTCACGGTCCTGCGGGACGTTGCGGCGAGGAAAGGCGTGCGGGAGGTCAAGCCGCTCGCCGACCTCGCCCTCCTGCTGCTGTCCGAACCGGGGAAGACCCTGTCGGCGAAGAAGACCGCCGGCATGCTCGGCATCAGCCAGCCCACCTTCCGTTCCTTCGTCCAGGGGCTCAATGACGCATTCCTCATCCTGTCCGTGCCCCCCTACCTCCGTTCGCCGCGGGAGCGGCTGGTCGCCGACGCGAAGCATTACGCGTATGACGTGGGCCTGCAGGCCTCGGTCAGCCTCTCTGCTCAGGAGGATAGGGGGAGGAGATTGGAAAACCTCGTCGCGGTGGAGCTGGTCCGCCGCGGCTATGCGCTGTCCTACCTCGCGGGGCAGGGATGGGAATGCGACTTCATCGCGCAGCAAACCGGGGCGGAAACCCTCGCCGTCCAGGTCTGGAGCGGGGAGGGGAAGCTCCCGGAGCGGGAACTGCTCGGGCTGCAGCAGGGCATGAAGCTGGGCAAGGGCTTGCTCCTGAGCGAAGCGGTCGTCCCCGTCCCGAAGGGCGCGGTGGCGGTGACCATCGAGACGTGGCTGAAAGCGCCCCCAAGATAGGTGCAAGGTTTTAAAGCTCACGGAGAAGCAACGGCTATGAGCGACTACCTGCGTCGGAAGCTGCAAGAGCAGGCGGCGAAGGAACAGCAGGGTGCTCAGACCCCTCCATCCCCCTCAGCCCTGGCGCCTGATGCTTCTCCTGCAGTTCCTCCATCCCAGGCGCCTCCGCCGGTTGCTCCTGCTGCTGCAACGCCCGCGGTAGCGATCCCTGCGGCCGCCGCGCCGGCGAAGCCCAAGGGCGGCCCCCTCAAGACCTCACGGTCTGATTATGACATCGCCTACGAACACGACCGCACGGTCCGCAAGGTGTTCAGGCTCCGCGTGGTCTACAACCGGAACGGGTGCATCGGTTCCAGCCACTGCCTGCTCTCGGACCCCTACAACTTCGAGGTGGACGAGCAGTTCAAGGCCATCCTCAAGGGCGGGGAAGAGCTGCCGGGGGCCAAGGGCGTCTTCGTGAAGGTCATCGAGACCGAGGAGCCCCACTTGGTCCTGAACGCGGCGAAGACCTGCACCCCTCGGGTGATCTCGGTCATTGACCTCGAGACCGGCAAGCGGATCGCGCCCTGAGGGACTTTTATAGCGCGGGACCAACCAGCAGCATGGCCTTTCCTGCGGAGCATTTCGGCGCGCTGAAGAAGCGGACCTGGTACAAGGTGCGCTGGCTGCGGGATCCCCCCGGCCCCCCGCTGCGGGAGCGGTTCGACCTCCTCCCGCGGGAGGCGTGGGAGCGCTATCGCTCTTCCCTGGAGGTCCAGGACCGGGCAGAGGTCGCCTCTTGCGAGGCTGGCCTGCCCCTCGGGTTCGGGAAGCCGGAGCACGAAGTCGATGCGTGGCTCAGGAAGCATCGGCTGGCGTAGGCATCCCCTACCATGTCCAAGGATGCTGCCCGCTGGCCTCCCTGTATCAACTCGCTACACGCTGCTGCAGGCGGGCAATCCCCGCCGCCGCGACCAGCATGATGATCCCTCCGCCCAGCTGGAGGAGGCCAAGGGTCTGTCCCAGCCAGAAGAAGGCCAGCAGGGCGGAGGCGAGGGCCTGGACCGTGAGCAGGGCGGCCACTATCCAGGGTCGCAGCTCCCGCAGGGAGCGATACCAGAGGAAGATGCCCAGGAGCGGCCCGAAAAGGATGAAGAGTCCGAGGAGCAGGAGCGTTTCCCCTGCGGGCACCGCGAAGGGAACGGCCAGCAATGCCCCTGCCAAGAACAGGACGGCAGCGACCCCGTTCACGGCGAGCATGGTGGGCAGCGGACCCGGCCGCTGGGAGAGCCTGGCGGCAGGGTAGTAGCTCAGGGCGGTGCACAGCAGACCCAGGAGGACCAGGACATCCCCGAGCAGCAGGGAAGACCACACCAGGGCCCCCCCGGTCACGAAGAGGTAGCTGCCCCCCAGGAGGAGCAGCAGGAGGGCCGCTTCCTTGCGGGAGGCTGCGGCCTTTCCCAGGGCCACGCCAACCGCCAGCACCAGCGCCGGCTCGAGCAGGACGATGAAGGCGGCGCGGATGCCCAGGGTGAGGGAAAAGCCAGTGATGAAGAAGATCGGGGAGAGTATGCCTCTGAACAGCAGGACGAGCAGGAATGCCCTTTCCCGCATGAGGGAACGGGGCGGACGCGGGGCGAACACCAGCAGGACCAGGAAGGAGACCAGGTAGACGAGCGCGATCATCCAGAGCGGCGGGATGGCCTTTGCCGCCACGGTGCCGATCACGATGCTCCACCCCAGGAGGAGGGAGGAGAGGACGGCCAAGGGGACGGGGCGCATACCCTGGGTTGGCGGGCGTCCTAAAAAGGACAGCAGGCGGGCGCTTTTATAAGCGCGGCAGCTAACTCTGGGTATGCCTGAGGAAGAGGAGCAGGATCCGCAGCCTGCACCGCAAGAAACCCCTCCCGAGCCCGCGCCTGCTCCGCAGGAGCCTGGATCAGCGCCAGCGGGGCAGCCTGCGCCACCAGCCCCCGCACCAGCAGCACCCGCGCCACCAGCACCCGCACCAGCAGGCGGGCACGAGAAACCGTTCGCCGGCGCGCGGCGGAGCTGGAAGTTCGTGCTGAAGTTCCTGGCCTTCTCCCTGGTCTTCTGGGGGCTGGAGTTCGCGTACCAGTGGTACGTCCTGATTCCCGGAGAGGTGGGGGGTGCGCTCGTGCGAAGCTTCGCCCTTGCGGGAGCAACGTTCTTCGGCCTGGCCCTGTGCTCCAGCGCGGTCTTCCGCTGGAAGCCCCGCTGGGTGAAGTACTGGTATGTCCGCAGGAGCCTGGGCGTGATGGGGTTCGTCTTCATCATCCTCCACTTTGTGAGCACGCAGCAGTTCCTCTTCAACTGGGATCTGCCGGCCCTGTTCTGGTCGCTCGATCCCTTCCAGAATCCTGTCCTGTTCGGCCTCGCCGCGATGCCCATCTTCTTCCTGCTCGCGATCACCTCGTTCGACTGGGCCGTGGACAAGCTGGGCCAGCGGAAATGGAAGGCCATCCACCGCCTCGTCTATTTCGGCTACCTGTTCTCGGTCTTCCACTTCCTCCTGATCAACCCCGCCCTGCTCCTGAATCCTGCCGGCTACCTGCTCTTGGCAGTCACGGCCCTGGCCGTGGGCGGGGACCTCTACTGGTTCATCCGCACCGTGGTCGCCAAGAAATCCTCGAAGCTGGGGATCGCCGTAGGCGTCCTGGTGATCCTGCTCTGGCTGGTGTTCGGCTACCTGGGATTCGTGGCGCCCGCGCTGCAGGCGGGAGCTGCCCCCCAGGCGCCTGCCCCGCCCGAGCCTGGTGTCGACCCTGAACTGCAGGAGGATGTCGAGGCCATGCAGCGGTTCATGGAACGGAACGAATTGCCCGTGCCCAATGCCACCCTGCCCGGGGAGCGGGACTTCCAGGGGGAGCGGGTCGCGGCCCAGGGCCAGTTCCAGAACCTGCACTACCAGACCGCGGGGACCGCCTCCCTGACCCAGGCGAATGGCAGCTGGTACGTGGTGTTCGGCGAGGATTTTGCCACGCCGAACGGGCCTGACTTGGTAGTCTACCTCACGCCCAACCAGGAGCCCACCCAGAGGGAGGATATCGGCGAGGGCATTGTCCTGGGCGACCTCCGGGCCCTGGAGGGCAGGCAGGCGTACCCCATCCCGCGGGACGTGAACGTCTCCCTGTTCCACAGCGTGACCATCCACTGCCGGGCGTTCAACGTCCCCTGGAGCTACGCCCCCCTGGAAGCGGTGTAGTTTGGCATGCTTCCCCTGCAGAGGCGCGCCCTGGGGGGCAGGCCACCTGCCTGATTTTTTAATCCGCTCCCCAAGGGAAGGGTATGAGCCTGAAGGCCTACGCCAAGAAGCGGGACTTCTCCCAGACGCCCGAGCCTGCTCCCGAGCTCTCGGCGGGCTTCTGCGCGCAGATCGAGCGGACCATTCAGGTTCCGAAGGACGGCAGGCCGCTCTACATGGTGCACGACCACCATGCCCGCGCCCACCACCATGATTTGCGCCTCGAGCGGGACGGTGTCCTGAGCAGCTGGGCGATCCCGAAGCTCATCGATCCCCGCCAGCCCTACCGCAGGGCCCTGGCTATCCAGACAGAAGACCATCCCCTCGCCTATGGCTACTGGGAGGGCGCCATTCCCGCGGGGAATTATGGGGCAGGAGAGAGCAGGATCTGGGACACGGGGACCGTCGAATTCCTGGATGTCCAGAAGAACAAGCTCATCTTCCGCCTCGCAGGCAGGAAGCTGCAGGGCACCTTCGTCCTCATCCTCTTCCGGCCGGAGGAGAAGGCCTGGCTCTTCTTCAAGAAGAAAGAGGAAGGCCCCGCGCCACAGGGTCGCACGCCAACCGCCTGAGAAGGGGGCCGGGACCAGCAGGAGCACGAGGCCCGCCCCGTTCCTTCAGGAGGATAGCATGCGCAACGCCTGGTCGCACGAGACCGCGTCCATGTGCTCGTCGCAGGCCCCCACCGCGAGGCCCTGGATGGAGCACAGGTAGCTGCCGGGTGTGCCGCAGATGATGCACGTCATTGCGCTCAACCTTCCCTTCGCGAAGGCCTTATAAAGGGATTTCCCGAGTTCTCCCCCAATTCAGCCCCACATCTCGCCCAGATGCGGGGATCAGGGAGCCCACTAAGGGCGAACCACAGCATAACGTGAACCGTCATCAAGACCTCGGACGAGGAGATGATGCCATTGCGCATCCGCAGGCATTCGCTTATCCGCAATGGGATTTCGCCGCCAGCTCGGGGAAATGGACAGTTTATTTTGTGGTCACGCCTAA
>JACQOD010000067.1 GCA_016202725.1 Candidatus Aenigmatarchaeota archaeon
GAACCACAGCATAACGTGAACCGTCTTCAAGACCTCGGACGAGGAGATGATGCCATTGCGCATCCGCAGGCATTCGCTTATCCGCAATGGGATTTCGCCGCCAGCTCGGGGAAATAGGCAGTTTATTTTGCAGTCACGCCTAAGGGCCTGGCGATTCTCCCCCTCCCGGTCGGGAAGATGCGGATTGCGTACATCACCACCGCGGCAAAGGGGGAGAAGAACCATCGCTACCTGCGCTATTACACGGGCAAGATGGACTCCCTGGGTATTGACTACACAGAGATCGACATCGACGGGAAGGACCGGTCCCGGCTGCAGTCCCTCCTGGCGGAGACGAACGTCGTCTATGTCGAGGGCGGGAACACCTTCTATTTGATGAGATCGGTCAGGGAGAGCGGTTTCGGCGGGCTGATCACGGGACTCGTGGAGAAAGGGATGCCCTATGTGGGCGTGAGCGCCGGCACCTACATCGCCTGCCCCCCGATTGAAATGGCCACCTGGAAGCCCCGCCCCGATCGGAACCGCTACGGTGTCGAGGACCTCACCGGCCTGGGGCTGGTGCCGGTCGCCCTGAGCGTCCACTACCAGCCCGCCTACAGGGAGCACCTCAAGCAGGGCATCGCGACATGCAGGTACCCGGTGCGCATCCTGACCGACGGCCAGGCCCTGCTCTTCAGGGATGGGAAGGCGACCCTGGTGGGCGACCCGGAAGAAGTCGTCCTCTAGAAACGGACACATGAATCTGTCCGTCAGGCACACGATAGCTTTATAAGCCGGTATACCAATCGGTATACAGGTGCATTTCGCATGAAACAGGTTCAAGTCCAGCTCCGCGTTCCACGAAGGATGGTGGACGATGTCGATGGGTGGGTTCAGGAGGGCCGGTTCGCCAACCGCAGCGACGCCGTCAAGACCATCTTGGCGCTGTACCAGGAGCGAGAACGAACGCGCTCCTTTGCCCGCATGCTTGCGAAGCGCAGCGAGGAAGCGCGCACGCATCCGCGGCGGCTCGTGCCTTTGGACGCATGAATGTACGACGTAGTCCTCCATCCGCGTGCTGCGAGGGATTTGGCGAAACTGGAAGCGGTTGTTCGTGAACAGATTCGCAAGCGGCTCAGGGGACTCAAGGATTCCCCCCGCGCTGGCGAGCGGCTGACTGGGGTTCGCTTCTTGCGGCTCAGGATCGGCGACTACCGGGCCATATATGAGGTTTGGGAGCAGGACCGTAAGGTCGTGGAGCTCTTCATCGGCCACCGACGCAAGGTCTATGATGACTTCTCCAATCTCTTATGAGGATGCACGGATCGGCACCAAAGCATCGACAGAGATGACGCACGATGTGAGCGCGGAAAAAGCCTGAATTCACTTCTTTGCGTGCCCGTCAGCCAGGATGGAGGCGATGGTGATCGTGAAGGTCAGGATATGCCCCGCGAGGGGATGGTTGAGGTCAAGGGTCACTGCGGCGGGAGAAACCTTGGTGATCCTCACGGGGAGTTGCCTGCCGTCTGGCAGCCCCATCAGGAGCATCATCCCCACCTCGGGCTCCCGGTCCTTCGGCAGCCGGCTGCGGGGGAGCTCGCGCTGGAGCTCGGGCTTCGGCATGCCGTACGCCTCCTTGGGGGGGATCTGCACGGTCGTGGTCTGGCCGGGGCGCATGCCCACCACGGCCTGCTCGAAGCCGGGGATGACCTGGCCCTTGCCAACCTCGAACTCGAGGGGCTTGCCATGGGCCGCGGAGCGGTCGAACACCTTCCCGTCCTCGAGCTTGCCCTCATACTCCACCTGGATCCGGTCGCCTGCCTGCACGGGCCTTCCCGAAGATCGGCCCTGGGAGGCGGGCTCCCTGGAAGGTTTCTTGGCGGACATAGCGGCCTCGGACAGCCACCGCCCAGAATCTAGGGGAGCAGCAGCGTTGCTGGTAGTTTGGCGGCGGGACTATTTAAGCGCCCCGTCCGTGCGGGCCCCGCCAGGAAAATAGACTGCCTGGCTGACGAAGGGCGCGAGCGCGACCGTCAATCCAGCCTCGTAGAGGGCCTGCCGGTCCATCTTGCCCCGGGTGAGGATCCCCACGGCGCCCATCTTCTGCTTGCTGTTCTCTTCGTTGAAGAGCTGGTCGGTAACCGCGCCCAGCTCCTCCCCCCGGAGGAGCCCCTGCACCATGGCTGCGGGCAGCGGGAAGTGGGGCGAGGCGCCGTAACCCCTCCTTCCGTGGCGGTCAAGGATGCACATCGCCCCGAAGCCGAACCACTGCCCGTGCCGCTGCACGATGCCGCCCTCGATGCCCACGCAGTAGTCGGCTCCGAGCCCCTGCTCCCCGTTCAGGCGAAGCAGGGCCTTGGCCCGGTTCTCGGCCCCCAGGAAGGTGTCATCCCCGAGGGGCTGGTCGTCCACCTGGGAGGCTACGCTCACGCCCTCGGCTTGAACCTCTCCGAAGTAGCGGGAGAACACCTCCCTGGCCGCGGCGATCTTGACGGGGTTGGTGGAGCCTACGAGTATCTTCATACGATTGTTGGGGGAGGACAATTAAATTGGTGAGTTGATGAGCGCTCGTCCCCCGGGCCCCCCCAGGAATTGCGCCTTTTAGTTGGTTGGGTTGAACGCCCAGCGCTCCTGCTGGCAGGGCATTGGCTTTGGGGAATATGCACAGCGCAGCAATGCATCCTCCGGCTGCAGCCGGGAGGAATTCTTGCTGCATGCTTTTAAAAAGGCTTCGATCGCCGACTGGCCACGGAACATCCTTTAGCGATGGCGGAGCACTGCGCTCCCGGGGACACGGAAGGAAGCCCCTCAAGGAGAACGAATATAAACCTGGGTTACTAGAGAGTAACTATGGTTCACATGCGTGCACGGACGTTGACAGTCCTGCAGCAGGAGGTCCTGCGGCACCTCTTCCTGCACGCCGGGCAGGCGTTCAATGCCAGGGGCCTAGCGCTGGCCGTGGGGGTGAGCCACCCCGGGATTGCGAAGGCCCTTCCCGCCCTGGAGCGGCGGGGCCTGGTCCGGGTGGCTAAGGATAAGGCGTCAAAACGGCTCTCCATCGAGCTCAACCGGGAGAACCCCCTGGTGATTGGCCTGAAGCGGGCGGACAATGTCCGGCTGCTCTACGAATCGGGGCTTGCCGCCCACCTCGTCGAGCAGTTCCCGGGATGCGCGGTGATCGTCTTCGGCAGCTTTGCCAAGGGGGAGGATACGCTGACCTCGGACGTTGACGTCGCCGTTGTCGGGCACCGGGGCAAGGCCCTGGACTTGCGCAGGTTCGAGAAGGTTCTCATGAAGGAGATACGGGTCAATGCCTATCCATCCTTCCGCGGAATGGAACGAGAGCTTCTGGGCAATATCCTGGGCGGCATCCTCCTGTCGGGGTGGATCGAGCTATGATGCCGCTCCGGTCGTTTGGAGCGTGCCTGCGGGAGGGAACCGCACGGCGGCAGTCGCCCGACAAGCTCCGGGCGCGCTCGCTGGTCCGCGAGGCGGAGGAATCCTATGGCGTCCTGCTCGCCTTCGCGGAGAAGATGGAAGTCACCGACGCCCATGCGAATTACCTCATCAAGAACGCCTATGACATCCTGATGGAGCTGGTCAGGGCGAAGATGCTGGCAGACGGGTTCAGCGCGACTGGCAAGGCGCCCATGAGGCTGAAGTGTCCTACCTTGCCGTGATAGGCTTCAGCGACCGAGATGTTGCGTTCGCCAACGACCTGCGGTACTTCAGGAACGGCATCCTCTATTATGGGAAGCGGTTCGATGCGCCCTATGGCAAGAAGGTGCTGGCCTTTCTGGGACGAACATATCCGCTGCTGAAGAAGATCGAAGCGTGACTCCTTGCACCGAAAGGGAACTCAGCAGCCTCGATAGGGACCGCATGGGTGCAACTCACGAGAATGTACCTACCAGGTTTTGGCAAGGGGCTTTAATCCTGCTACGCCAGGAGGGGAAGCGCTTCACCAGGCGGGTCTGCAGCCCTGCAGGGACCAGGTGCGGTCCGCGCGCGCCAAGGCGGGAAGAGGAATCTTCTGGTGCCCCCCAGAAATCAATAAAGGCATCTGCTGTTGGTTCTCCATGAAATTCCCCCGGAGGTGCCATTGGCGGTCAGGTGGGGGCAGATGCGGAAGGCATCCGCTTTGGCGGCCTTGCCGTCCGTGTAGTACTCCTTTCCCGCCAGCATGCTGGCGTTGAAGAGGCCCGCCGGCCAGGAAGCGGTCGTGCTGGCGGGGACCGTGCAATTATAGAACCCGTTTCCCTCCTCCAAGGTGAGGGGGCAGGCGAATGCCTGGCCATTGCGCTCCGCCGAGAAGGAGACTGCAGCCCCCTCGACAGGGCCGCAATCATCAGCAAGGCGGCCGCGGAAGGTGATATTCTGCTGCCCTGCGACATACCCCCTCCGCTGAGGGGAGAGGACTTCTCCCTTGAGGGGGTCTGTCGTGATGGTGATGCCGAATGCCGACGAATTGGTGTCTTGGTATGTGGAATTGTCCACGAGGCCGGCGATCCAATACTGCGGCCCCACTTGGTAGCGGCAGTCGGGGGCGAAGGTGATGTTGAGATAGCCGCCGCTGGTGGTTGAGGGGTTGGCCTCTATGCCGAAGGTGGCTCCGTGGTCGGTGGATACCCAGACGCGTCCCTGCCAGCCCGATGAAAGATACTGGTTTCTGTCGGTGTCCAGCACCCGGGTGGTGAGGTACGTGAAGTTCGCCCGCACCCTGTTGACGGCTGAGTTGTTTCCCTCCACGTGCTGGACTTTGATGTCGTCCGCCTCGACGGCGAAGGTGACGTTTGATGTTTCGTTGGTGTAGGTCCTGCTGTCCGAGGCGTTGAGCTTGAAGACCCTGCCGCCGATCTGGGTGCGGTTGAAGGTCTGGGTGAAGGTGGAGGCGTTCGGCGAGGAACAGGAGGGGCAGGTGGTCTGGTTCAGGAGCTGGAAGCCGCTGCCGAGGTCGGCCCAGAGCTGGACGGTGACCGTGTCCCCGTCGACGTCCTGGAC
>JACQOD010000065.1 GCA_016202725.1 Candidatus Aenigmatarchaeota archaeon
GGGTAGTGAAAGCTTTATATAGCTTAGCACCCAAAGGGGGTAGCAAAAGCATTTAAAGGGGTAAATCATGCCTAAAGACAGTGGTGACGATATGGTAGCGAAAACCGAGGTCCTGGACGCCCTCAAGTCCATCGGCCTGAACCTGTACGAGCGGAAGATTTACGTAGCCCTGCTTGCCAAGGGCGTGGCTACTGCCGCGGAAGTGTCGGAGATCGCCTCCGTGCCCCGCAGCCGCAGCTATGATGTTTTGGAATCCCTCGCCGAGAAGGGATTCGTCGTGGTGCAGCACGCGAAGCCCATCAAGTACGTGGCCCTCAAGCCCGCAGAGGCCCTGGAGCGCACCAAGACCGTCATGACCCGCAGGCACGAAGAGATCCTGGAGCGGATCGACCGCCTGTCCTCCTCCACGGTCCTGGGGGAACTGGAGAAGATCCACCACACCGGGCTGGATTTCCTTCAGCCCACGGACATGACCGGGACCCTCAAGGGGGCGCGGATGATTTCCCTGCAGCTGCAGTCGCTTTTCAAGGGCGCGAACAGCAAGGTGGACATCCTGACCACCGAGAAAGGCGCCGCGGACCTGGCAGCGAACCACTTCCGCACGCTCAAGAAGCTGGCCAAGCGGGGGGTCAAGCTCCGCATCGCCGCCCCCCTGAAGGACCAGAAGCTTGCGAAGCAGCTGGCCGAGGTGGCCGAGGTCAAGCACATCAAGTCCCCGACAGGCCGCGTGACCGTGGTGGACGACAAGCACCTGGTCCTGGCCCTGACGGAAGATTCCGTGCATGAAAGCCAGGACATGGCCCTCTGGGCGCAGTCTTCGCATGCCGTGGCGAGCGTGGCCAACCCCTACTTCCAGCAGGTCTGGAAGGCGGCGTGAACATTTCCGGACGAACCCCTCGCAGTCGTGCTGGCAACTCCTTCATGTGGCTGATCCGAGGCTCTCCAGGAATTCCGCATATCGCTGCTGGAGACGGTCGAGGACGTCCTTCGGGATCGCGATCCCGAACTGGCGGCGGAGGTCATCGAGGAAGTCGCGCAGGTACACGACGAACCGCCGGTCGCCGTGCGCGGATTGCCAAAGGCATTCCGCAAGGATGATGTCCCATGCGACCTTCGCTTCCCGGACAATAGCGGCCGCATCCAGCCGGTCTCCCTGGCGGTCGGTCATGCACTTGGAGAGGATGATGTCCTCGGGAGACAAGACCAGGACCGAAAGGTTATGGAAGTCTATGCTCTCCGTCATGCGCCTCCGCATGGGCTCGGACACCGTCATCTTGAAGATGCGCGCAGCGAACAGGTCAATGGTGGTGTCCTGATGCGCCAGCCGGTACGGCTCCCCCTCCCTGCTGGGGCTGAAGTCCTTCCGGAAGCCGATGGCGTCCAGCGCGGCGATCATGGTCGTGCGGTCAGCCTCGTTCCCCACCACGAGGTCGATGCCCTTCGTAGCGGTCTTGGAGAAATTATAGTAGAGCATGGCTGACCCGCCGATCACGATGGCCTCAACCTTCTTCCTGCAGGTGTCCCCGATCAGGGTGAAGAGCTCCTCCTGCTGCTGGAGAGTGGTCATGCGTTCAGCCTCTCCAGATCATTCTTGTTGAAGGGGATGCGCACCCGCCAGGCGCGCTCGATGTCCGAAAAATCCCTGCTGCGGAGGGGAGGGATGACGTATGCCAGCTTCCCCTTCGCCTGCGCGAGGGCCCGGGCGGTCCGCCCGTCCATGCGCCGCACCCGGAGGGAGCGGCGCGCCACCTCGTACAGGGCCCCGGCCTGGCGTTCCAGCCCGCGCTCCCGCGCCAGCCTCCCCAGAAGGGCCCAGCGGGTCATGTGCCTGAACAAGGCAAGGGAAGCCAGGATGAGGGTGAAATCGCGCGATTCCAGCGCCTGGATGAACGCCTCCTCTGGCGTGGGCTCGCGCCCGCCGGTCCGGCGGACCATCGGCTGGCGGACCTGCAGGGGGGAGACCGCATTGATGACGTCGATGAAGCCTTTCCCCCCAACCGGCCGCAGGCGCAGGGGGGAGATTGCGTAGAGGCGTTTCCCCCGCTTCCCCCGCGTCGTCTCCACAAACCCGCCTTCCCGGAGCTTGTGCAGGTAGAACACGGCGGTCCGCCTGGTCAGACCCAGGGCTTTCGCAAAGCTGTCCACCGTCTGCAGGCCTTCGGCCCTCCGGGCGACCTCTCTCCAGTTCATGATTATCTTTTTCGTTCCTTTAGTATAATGTAGATAGTGAGATATATAAACCTTTCTTCATCGGAACAATGGGGGGCGATCAGCGAGTGTAGTGTCCCGATATTATTTCGTTTTCTTAATGACAGAATGACGTGAGCGACGTGGAAAAAACCTTCATCGACCTGGTCGCGTTCCGCGAGCTGCGGAAGGAACTGCTTCCTGCCTTCCGGAAAGCGGTGGATCGGGTCAAACTCACGGCCTATCTGCAGCGGTATGATACACGCTTCAGGGCGCGCGTGCTCGCCCTTCTCCACTACCGCCAACGTCAGCGGCGAACAGCATCGCCGCGAGGTGACGCCGCGGGATGCTGCGCTGCCGCCACTACCGTTCCTGAATCCACGACCGGTGCCGAATATATTAACCTGGCA
>JACQOD010000066.1 GCA_016202725.1 Candidatus Aenigmatarchaeota archaeon
CAAGAGTCTTTAAGCTGAAGATGGAGAAGAATTGGGTCCTGTCAGAAATACCTAAAACGTCGAGAATGCTCATTGAAAAATTGGATATTGGCAAACATATTACGTAAAAAAGGAGGAGTTACGGGTTAACGTATCTGGCTGCCCTATCGCTGACCTGGACCCATCCGGAGAACTGTTGTTGCAGCCCCCTCCCGGACGGTGGGCGACCCGCTTGACCGCGCCGTGCTTTTTATGGCAGGGCTACAACCAGAGGATGATGCACCCGCGCGCCTGCCTTCCCGTCCTGTTGCTCCTCCCCCTCCTGCTCAGCGGCTGCACCCAGGCCCCTCCCGCGGGCCAGGGCGGCGCGCCGCCGGATGAGCCGTCGCCCCCTGGTCCGGCCGTCCCGCCCGGGGATGGGCGTGCAGGCACGGAACCCGGGGAACCCGCCCCGCCCGAAGGGCAAGCGCCTCCTGATGAGCCTGTCCAGGCCCTTTCGTCGTTCAGGACCAGCCCGGAGATCCCCAGCGAGGCCGAGCGCGCCACCCTTCCGCCCTGCGGGCTGACCCCCTTCTCACTCCCACCCGTGGACCTCGCCCAGGTCACGTCCATCACCCCCCTCGGCAGCCTCGGCCCGCCCGGGCACACCTTCCCCACCGAGCATTCCTTCATCCACTTCCAGCCGGGAGGAACAAGCACGACGACCTACCCCCTGGCCGCGCCTGCGGACATCTTCATCACCCAGATCGCCCAGCAATTCGGGATCACCCAGGACCCGGAAGATAGCACGATATTCTTCGCCGTGTGCCAGGATGTGGTGGGCTACTTCAACCACGTGAAGGCCCTCTCCCCGGCCCTGGAGCAGATCGTGCGGGACTCGGGCTGCGCAGGCAAGCCCCACTTCGGGCCCAATGCCTGCATGATCCAGGTGCTGGAGTTCGTGCCTGCGGGCGCCGCCCTCGGAGAGGTGGGCAGGCTGCAGGGCAACTTCGACTTCGGGCTTCTCGACCTGCGGATCACCCACCCCTACGCCAACCCCGCCCGGTACGGCGGGAGGAGCGCGCACATCGAATGCCCCTATGCATACTATCCCCCCACCCTGCGGGAGCAGTTCTTTGGCCTGATTGCCCGAAACGACCCCCGGCAGTGCGGCACGAGCTTCCAGGACGTGCCAGGGACCCTGCAGGGCAACTGGTTCTTCTCGGAAACCACGGACCCGATCGCCCAGTGGGAGTACTACCTGGCGTTCGTGCCGGACAACGAGGATCCCGCGACCCTGGTCGTGTCGATCGGGGGCGTCATTGCGGACCCCCAGAAGATCGCGTTTGCCCCCCAGTCCTCGGGCGCGGTGAACCGCGCCTTCGCCCAGGTCTCTCCTGGATCCGCGATCCACTGCTACCAGGGAGAGGGGACAGGGAAGGTGCTCGTGCGCCTGGATTCCCCGACCAGCCTCGCGATCGAGTACCGGGAGGGAAGCTGCGGAGCCATGGAAGCGTTCTCGGCTCCCGCAACGTATATGCGGTAGCGCCGCGTTCCTTTGCAGGGATGGAGAGGGGACGCCCTGGCGGCCACCTGCTCCCGATAGCTTTTTAAGGAAGGATATCCTTGTATATACATGGAACGGCTCATCCGCAACGTGAAGAAAGAGGTCTGGAAGGAATTGCGGAGCGAAGCTATCCGCCATGAGATGCGCATGGGAGAGTTCTTGGACGTGCTGCTCCGCGAGCACCGGGAACGCGGACATGAACGCGGATGGGATGCGATCTTCTCCCGCAAGCGGCGAATGCTGACGGACAAGGAGGCGGAGGAAATGCGGCGCATACTGGGCATATTCGAGCGTCCGGGAGGGTTTGAAGAATGATTGTCCTGGACACGGATGTGCTGATTGAACTGGAACGTGAAAACGAGCAGGCCTGGGAGGGGTTGAACCGCCTCCGGCAAGCGCAGGTTGAGCCTGCTGTCATTACCGCACCGGTGTTTGCCGAATCACTCTTCGGTTTTATCGTCAAGGGACGACGGCAGGAGGGGGAAGATTTCCTCAGCGCGTTCCCGGTTATCCCCTTCGAACAGGAAAGCGCGGCGCGCTTTGCTGAGCTGCGGCATGCCCTTGAGAAGCGGGGCACGCCTATCCCCCTCTTTGATGTACTCACTGCGAGTTCAGTGCTCGCTGCAGGAGGCACATTACTCAGCAGGGACCGCCACTTTGCGCAGGTTCCCGGATTGCGCCTCATCCGCCCTTCGTGGTAATCGCGTATGGTGTAGCTCCTTTGACCGCGCGTGTCCCTTGCTTCCGGTTTCCATGCTTTCTCTCTTTTGAAAGCCGATGGCGGGCGTTGGGCGGCTAAGGGGTTATCGCAAAATAACTTGAACCGTATGCAAGATTTCGGACGAGGGGATGAGGTCATTGAGCGTCCGGAGGCGTTCGCTTATCCGCAATGGAATTGCATCATCAGCTCGGGGAAATAGGCCGTTTATTTTGGGGCAAGGCCTAAACACGTACCGCGCTTTTATCGCTCAACCCCTTTCAACCATATGGACCCTCCCCGCGCGTTCCTGGAGCGCTACCTCCCCCTGGTGGACGATCCTGCAGCCTTCCAGGACAGCCTCCAGCAGCGGCCGCCGAAGAACTTCCGCGTGAACACCCTAGCGGCCACCTGCTCCCGATAGCTTTTTAAAGGATGATATACTTGTATATACATGGACCGGCTCATTCGGAATGTGAAAAAGGAGGAGTGGAAAACCCTGAAGGTAGAAGCAGCGCGCCATGGCTTGCCGATTGCCGCATTCCTCGGGCATCTCCTGGAGGAACACCGGGACCGCCCGGAAGGAAGGGGCTGGGAAGCCATTCGCAACAGCAAGCGGATATTCACGGATGCGGAGGCAAAGGAAATGAAGAAGGCTGCCGCTGCGTTCGAGAAGATTGAGGAGGAGGAATAATGCTGATCCTCGATACCACTATCCTCATTGCGCTGGAACGGGAACATACCGCCGTCCGCAATCGCCTTCTTGCGCTGCAGCAAGAGGATCCCGCAGATCCCGCCATCACGACTGCCGTGATGGGAGAGTTCCTCGCGGGAGCGGCGGAAGGAAAGGAGCGGCAAGCCCGGGCCTTTGTCGAGCCATATACCCTGATCCCCTTTGATCGCAGGAGCGCCCTCTTCTTTGGCGCGGTGAGTGCGACGCTTCGCAAGCAGGGTGCGTCCATTCCTTCGATGGACCTGGTGACGGCAAGCTGCGCCTTGGCCGCCGGGGGCACCGTCGTGACCGCAGACCGTCATTTCGCGCGCATTCCTGGCCTCCGCACCATCATCGTCGAGTAAGCTGCTTTTATCTCCAATGACCCCCACTTCGTCATGGACCTCCCCCCTGCCTTCCTGGAGCGCTACCTGCCCCTGGTGGACGATCCTGCAGCCTTCCAGGACAGCCTACAGGAGAAGCCCCCAAAGTCGTTCCGGGTGAACACCCTCAAGGCCGCTCCCCAGGAAGTGCAGGAACGGTTCAGCGAGTATGGCATCGCCCTGCAGGCAGTTCCCTGGTATCCGGATGCCTTCGTTTCCTCCGAACCCGCGGTGGGCCAGACCTTGGACCATGCCCTCGGCCTGATTTACCTGCAGGACCTGGCGAGCATGCTTCCCCCGCTAGCGCTCCTGCCGGAGCTGGAGCAGCTTCGGGACGCCCCGGAACCGGAGGAGCAGGAACCGCCCGTCATCCCGGGGGTCCTGGACGCGTGCGCCGCTCCCGGCTCCAAGGCAGGCCAGCTGGCTGCCCTCCTGCAGGGGCGGAGCCTGGTCGTGGCCAATGACGTGTCCTGGGGGCGGACCAAAGCCCTGCGCTTCAACCTGGAGAAGATGGGCGCGACCAACGCCGTGGTCATGAGCAGGGACCTGCGGTCCTTCCCTGCTTGCCAGTTCCCCCTCATCCTCCTGGATGCGCCCTGCTCCGCGGAAGGCACGGCCTGCCGGAATCCGCTCGCGCTCGAGCGGTGGAAGCCCAGGCTCATCCAGCGGCTGGCCCGGATCCAGCAGCGGCTGCTGCTGGCTGCCTTTGACCACCTCCTCCCCGGAGGCGTCCTGGTTTACTCCACCTGCACCTTCGCACCGGAGGAGAATGAGGGCGTGGCGGAGTTCCTGCTCCAGCAGCGGTCAGCCTCCCTGGAGCCGCTGCGGTTCCCTGGACTCCGGTCTTCCCCGGGCCTCACCGCCTGGGAGGGGGAGGATTTCTCTCCCGACCTCAGCAAGGCGGTGCGGGTCTGGCCCCACCAGAACCGGACCGAAGGCTTCTTCCTCGCGAAGATCAGGAAGGCTCGCCAGGGCAATCCCGAGCCTGCCGGCCGGGGCCAGCTTCCCCCCCTGCTCTGGGACACCGGCGGCAGGGACGTGGCCGCGGTCCGCTCCTACCTGGGAACGCGGTTCCAGGTGGCTACTTCCGCGGCCGGGTGGTATGCCTCCCCCAAGGGCGTCGTCTCCCGGGGGCCTCCCCTGCTTCCACCCCTGCCGCTGCAAGCTCCTGGCGTGCATGCGGCCACGGTCCAGGAGGGAAGGGTGAAGCCGTCCACGATGGGCCTGCAGTTGCTCGGCGGGCATGCCAGGAAAAACAGGGTCAATCTCTCTGCTGAACAGGCCCGGGAGTACATCGCCGGCGAGGACATCGGCCTGAGTCCGCCCCCTGCAGGGGCCACGGACGGCTATGTCCTCCTCACGGTCCGGGGCCTGCCCCTGGGCTGCGGCCTCCTGCAGGCGGGGGTGGTCAGGAACGTCCTCCCCAAGGCCATGCGCCAGGCGATCCGCTGGTGCTGAAGACCAAAGACCGGGAAGCATCCTCCCGCGCAGGCTCACCGCTTCTTGCTGGTGTAGAGGCTCTTGGTCGTGTATTCTGACTTGAAGGTGTAGACGGATTCCGAGCCGCCATCGCCGAGGGTGCGAACAGCGTAGCGACCATGTTCCTCGCGGGGCATCTCCCCCATGGTCGCGACCACTTCCAGGGCCTGCTGCGGTCCCAACTGGTCAGCCTGGATGGGGGATGGATAGGCGAGGGACGAGCGGAATGTCCACTGCAGCTTCCCGGAGACGTCGACGCAGTAGAACGTGCAGTCATTGGAGCCGAAGTAGACCTTCCCGTCCAGAACAACCGGGGTCGCCACCACCGGACCGCCGGTCCGATACTTCCAGAGCAGCCTTCCTTCGCAGGAGATGGCGTACAGGTTCCCATCCGCGTTGCCCGCATAGATGACCCCGTCTGCGATCGCGGGCTGCAGGATCCAGATGCTCTCCCCCTGGAACCGCCAGGCCAATTTTCCCGCGAGGGAGAGCGCATAGATGTTCTGGTCGCGGCACAAGACGTAGAGTCTTTCCCCGTCGGTTGCCGCGGAGCGAGGATGGTTCCTCACGGGGAACTTCCAAGCCAGCTTCCCGGACGCACGGTCCAGGCAGTAGAAATTGTTGTCCGTCGCTCCTACGAAGATCCTGTTTCCGAGGACGACGGGGCGATGGAAAACGAAAGGTCCGCCGGCGGAGAACCGCCACCGCACTTTCCCCGTCAGGGCGTCCAGGCAGTAGAAGTTCTGCTCCTCAGGCATGACATAGAGGTGACCGTCATGGTACAGGAGATCATCCGATATGGGAGCCGTTGTGCGGAATTTCCAAATCAATTTCCCCTCGGTGGAAAGGCAGTATACGCATCCGTCCTTGCAGCCGAAGAATATCCTTCCCTCGGCCCCCGCGACGCGCCCGCCGATGCTGTCCCCCGCAGAGAACTTCCAATCCTTCTTGCCGTCCAGGGTCAGGCAATAGAGGGTCTTGTCCATGCTCCCCACGTACAACCTGCTGCCGGCGATATATGCGCTGCACATGATCGGGGCGCCGGTCGCACACTCCCATTGCTTCTCTCCCGCAAGGGAGAGGGCGTAGAACTTGTGATCGCAATTCCCCACATACAAGGTCCCCCCCTGGACGATGGGTCCGCAATGCTCGAAGCTGCCGCCGGTTCCGATGGCCCACATGACGGATTTGCCGCTGGTCTTGATGGTTGCAATGGTGCCGATGAGGTCGAGATCGTCGAACTGGGACACATCGAAGGAGGCATGCACCGCCGCCGGTTGGTCCGTCAGATACCGGTCCATGGACGGTTTTTGCAGGGAGGGGTTAAATTGGTGAGTTGGTGAGCGCTCATCCCCCGGGCCCCGCCGGGAATAGCGCCTTTGGGTAGTTGGCTATCAGTTGCGCGTCCAGTGCTCCTGCCGGCAGGGCATTGACTCTGGGAAATATGCGCAGCG
>JACQOD010000068.1 GCA_016202725.1 Candidatus Aenigmatarchaeota archaeon
ATCATATTAGCTACTTTTTGAATCTTGTTCATTTCTATTTCTTTTCTATCATTATAGTATTTTGGTAAAAAAATGCGATAAAGTTTCATAAAAACCCCAACTATAAATCAAACCATCATTCACCATCAATAATCTTTACAGTAATTCCAGCTCTTTTTATCTTTTCTAGAATCTCTTGTGAATGCTCTTCGATGCGGAATCTATTGTTTGGAAGACCGGCAAATCTACCGTTACCTACAAGAAACTCAAATACTTTAGCCATATCCTTATCTTCAACTTCAATTATAACCGCCCTTTGAATAGTCACATTCTCACCTCGTTGTGTTTGTTTGTATTCGTTGATTTAAATGTGAATTCCACCGGTCTGGGCCCGGGGGATGAGCGCTCGCCAACAGACCAATTTAAAAGAGCATTAAGTCATTATTCGCGCTTTATAACCACCCTTTTCCATAGGTTAAAGAGATGCTCATGGCCTTGCCGCGCCTCTGGCTGCTCTCGGTTGTCGTGCCGCTCCTGCTCCTCCCCTCTGTCCAAGCGGGCGTGACCCTGCGGATCCAGGACCTCCAGCCCGCGTATGCGCCCTCCCGGCCCCTGACCGGGACCGTGTCCCTGAACTTCAACGAATATCTCCCGCCGGAGGCGGTGCTCTTCGCCTATCTCGACGGCTCCCCCCAGTCCTCCACCCCGCTGGGCGGGGCCGTGGGCGCGGCCGGAGCCTATGTCTTCCAGCCCGTGACGTTCGACTACAACCTCACCGCCGCGGGCAGCAGCAACTGGGTGAGCTACCTGCCGGAGCGGTTCACGTACGCCGCCGAGGTCTCCGGCACGTGCGGGGACGCGGTCTGCCAGGCGGCCGGCAGCTGCCAGTGCCCCTGCCAGCCCCCCTATCCCTGCACGTGGGGCGCCAGCTTCCAGGGCGAAGGGGTCACGGACGGCAGCCAGGGCCTCAAGTTCATCTACGACGTGGCCCAGTCCATCACCCTGCCCGGCTCCCACAACGGGGACGCCGCCTGGTCGGTCACGGACAACACCACCCTGGTGGAGACGCGCATGACCGAGGCCTGCGCCTACCAGTTCTATTCCTCCCACCGGGCCGACCGCCAGGGTTGGATCATCCGGACCCTGGCCGCAGGCGAGCTCGCCGGCGTCCCCGGGACCGCGGACAAGGAGGCCACCATCGAGCCCTTCGACGACGCCTCCCTGGACACCGGCCGGCTCCTGTACGGGCCCGTGATCCCCGGAGGCTTGTATTACCACTTCCCGGCCACCCCCGACCAGCTCATCTACCTCCCCGAAGGGAGCGGGCCAGGCCAGGCCCAGTGGGACGGGGCGACCGGCTACATCCGGATCTACAACTACAACGTGAACGCG
The DNA here is from genome assembly GCA_016202725.1 of Candidatus Aenigmatarchaeota archaeon. GTDB lineage: Archaea > Aenigmatarchaeota > Aenigmatarchaeia > QMZP01 > QMZP01 > JACQOD01. The sequence goes on from JACQOD010000068.1 coordinate 1,372, forward strand.
GTGTACGACATCGTCTACCTCCCCCCCAACGGAGCGAAGCTCTGCGGCTACACGGACCGCTCCACGCCCGGCGGGCGCGCCTGGACCATAGGGGCCGTCCAGCAGGGCATCTCCCTCACCTATGCCACGCCCTATGCCCGGGTCTTCTCCCCCGCTGACCTGCAGTCCCTGCTGCCTCCCCCCTCCTGCCCTGCGGGCTCGTCCCAGTGCCTCCACACCTTCCAGTTCTTCGCGGCCGAGGAGGTGGCTGACCCGTCCGGGACCGTCACGGTCGGCTTCGACCCCGCCAGCAACACGACCTCTGCCGCCACGGCCTCCCGGGCCCTGGTCCAGAACTACTCCGCCAAAGTCCCCTTCAGCAGCTTCCCCAGCCTGCGCGCGCCCTCCACCCCGGTGAACGGCACGCTCTCCCTCGCCCTGCAGTACCAGGGCTTCACCCTGGGGTCCTCGCCCGCCTCCCTGGTAACCACGTGCCCGGACCGGGACAAGGACGGCTACTGCCCCGAGGCCGGGGACTGCGACGACGGCAACGCCCTCATCTACCCCGGGTCCGGCGGCACCGAGGCCTGCGACGGCAAGGACAACGACTGCGACGGGCAGGTGGACGAGGACTTCTGGCAGCTGGGCTCCCGGGTGGGTGATCCGTGCGGGGTGGGAGCCTGCGCCGGGATCTTCGTCTGCACGGCCAACGGCCTGGACACCGTCTGCAACCAGAAGGTCCGGCCCGGCGAGCAGGGGGAATATTGCGACAACCAGCAGGATGACGACTGCGACGGCCAGACCGACGAGGTGGCGGAAGTCGGGACCTCCGGGCCTGCGTGCGGCTGCCGGGAGGGCGAGGCCAAGGCCTGCGGCTCCACCTTCGGCATCTGCCAGCCGGGCAACCGGGTGTGCAGGAACGGGCAGTGGGGCGAGTGCACGGGCGGGATCCAGCCGCGGGCCGAGGCCTGCAACGGCGTGGATGACGACTGCAACCAGGTGGTCGACGACGTGGGCGGCGCTACCTCCCGCCAGGAGGCAGCCTGCCAGTGCTTCGGGGGAGCCCCCCCGGTCCAGGAGACCTGCAACGACGTGGACGACAACTGCGACGGCCAGGTAGACGAGGCCGTGGTCTGCTGCTCGCTCGGCGAGAGCAGGATCTGCGGCACCACCCTGGGCGCCTGCGAAGAAGGCACGCAAACCTGCGAAGGCGGCGCCTGGTCAGCCTGCCTCGGAGGGATACAGCCCCTCCCCCAGGAGATCTGCTGGGACGGCCTGGACCAGGACTGCGACGGCAAGGCTGATGACGGCTGCACCCTCGAGCTGTCGTGCCAGAACGGCATCCAGGACGCGAATGAGGGGGGGATCGACTGCGCGGTGGACTGTCCGCAGCAGTGCAACTTCTTCACGACCTACTACGTCTACCTGATCGCGGCCGGGCTGCTGGTCCTCATCATCGGGATTTCCCTGCTTTTGCGGCCGCCGGCGCCGAGCGTGTAGCCCGGCCACACGCCTTTTTAAAACTTGCTGCCAACCAGGAAGCAATGGACCGGCGCGTGGTCATCCTGATGGGGTCCGAGTCGGACCTGCCGTATACGGACCACATTCTTGAGGCCTTGCGTAAGAAGGGATACAATCCAATCCGGCGCATCGCTTCGGCCCACCGCACGCCCAACCACCTCCAACTGGTCCTTGACCAGTGTGAACAAGATGGTATTCCCACTATCTATGTGACCGTCGCCGGCTTGTCGGACGCCCTTTCCGGCACGGTCGCGGCTCGCGCTTCCGGCCGCGTGGTGGCCTGCCCTCCCGATGCGGACGATCCCGGCAAGCAGTATTCCTCCACCCGTTTGCCGGGCAAGGCTGTGGTATGGTACACCCGCGGCCCCAGTCACGCTGCTACTCAGGTGGACACGCTCTTCCTGGAGGCGGATTTCTCCCAGATGCCCTCCCAGCGGGAGGCCTTCCGCTCCAAGGCCGCAGAGGTCATGCAGGCCGACGCCCGCCTGCAGGGGGCCGAGCACCCGCTTCCCCACACCTACCTCGGACAGGGCAAGACTCGGGAACTCTATGACGGGGGAGGCAGCAGAGACCTCGGGGACGGGACCCTGCTGATCCAGGCGAGCGACCGGGTGTCGGCGTTCGACCAGGTCATGGCGGAGCGCGTCCCGGGAAAGGGCGAGGCCCTGACCGACCTCGCCGATTTCTGGTTCAGCCAGACAGAAACGCTTATCCCCCACCACTTCCGCGAGCGGGTGGACGCGCGGACCATCCGCGTCCAGCGGGCAGAGCGCGTGAACATCGAATGGATCGTGCGCGGCTTCCTCTACGGCTCGCTGGCCCGGGACTACCAGAAGGGCGAACGCATCCTGTACGGGATCACCCTCTCCGACGGGCTGCGCCTTGCCGACCCGCTTCCTGATCCCATCCTCACGGCCACCACCAAGGCCGACAAGGGCCATGACCAGCCCCTCACCCGGGAGGAGGCGATTGCCCAGGGACTGGTTTCCCCGCGGGAATGGAACGATCTTGAGGGGTGGACCCACGAGCTCTACCGCAGATATTCCTGCATCGCATCGTCACGGGGCATCATCATCCCCGACTTCAAGGTGGAGTTCGGCCGCACCAGGGAGGGGCTCATCCAGATTGACGAGCCCCCCAACCACGATTCTGCCCGGCTCTGGGCCCGGGCCTTCTACGTGCCCGGCCAGAAGCAGGAAGGCCATGCCCTGGACAAGGAGTTCCTGCGGCAGTTCCTGCTGGAGCAGGGCTACCAGGGGGACGGCCCCCCGCCCCACCTCCCTCCCGAGGTGGTGGACCAGATCGCCCGCAGGGTCCGGGGCGCGACTGATGTCTTGTTAGGCAAGGCGGATGACGTGGAGAGTCTTGGCCTGGTTTCTGTGGAAGAGATGGTGGCGCAGGTGCGCCGCTGACGTCCGTGAACACAACAATCTACAGCCCTCCCGCAAGGCCGTGACTACGCGAAGGATAGGGATTTCTGCCAAAAAGGAGTAGGGGTTATTCCGCCACTGACGGTAGCCCATTCCTGACCATTTGTCGCGCTTTTCAGCAGGGCGTGAACGTGAGGATGCTTCCCTGTTCTTCCCACCCCCGCGCGGGAATCTCTTCCTCCAGGGAGCGGAAGACCGCCTGCACCTTGCGCAACCCCTGAGTGAAGGGCAGCGTGGGGAAAAACACGTAGGGATACCGGTAGGCGAGCACGGGAAAGAACGCGATGACCGCCCTGCGAGGCATGCGAAAGTGGCAGTCATGGGTCCAGATCCGGAGACCGGCGGTCCGGACGCGTGAAGCCGAATCATTCATGGGGAAACATCATTCTACAGGGCTGCCAGCGTTGCGTTCAGGCATGCAAATGACTGGTTGCCTCGAGAAAGAACGAATGCGTCCCCCTCACAAGAAACATAGTTTCTGTCCAACGTCCAATTCCCCGATATCCATCGCTCTTCCAGGCACGCACACACACGGCATGCTTGACACATAGGCCGATTGCAGGTTGTCTCGTTCGTGAGGGTCCATTCGCCCTGCGTCACCTCTCGCTGTTCTTGGGGAGTTAAATCTGAGCACGAGATGGAGGTGAGGCTGAAGAGGGAAGCCTTCTCTGGCAGTTGGGGGATTTCCGGAACTTCACTGGATGGTATCGTGGTGCAGCCGGCGATGAGGAGCATGAAGGAGATTCCTAAGAACGCTTGGGGCGCTTGCATCATCTCACGCCCGCTTCCATCGAGCCCCGTGGGGGGTGTCTTCCAGGAGGATCCCCAGGGCTTTTAGCTGGTCCCGGATCCTGTCGGCGTCCTGCCATTGCTTCCGCTGGCGGTAGAGCTCCCGCTCCTGGATCAGTCCCCGGACCGTGGGGTCGGCCTCAGCCGCGGGCAGCCATGACGGGGCAGCCTGCGCCAGGCCCACGCCCAGGATGCGGTCGCAGTCGAGGAGGAGCTGCAGAGCGGCGCGCGCGTCCGCGGCCCGCATGCCCTGGTCCAGTGCTCTGTTCAAGCTGCGCGCGCAGCGGAACAGCGCCCCCAGCGCTGCGGCGCTGTTCAAGTCGTCGTCCAGGGCGCGCTCCCAGCTCTTGCGTGCGCGCGTCAGCAGCAGGGGCACGTCCAGGGGCTTGGGTTTCTTCCCTTTTTTCACCGGGACGGGCGCATGATGGGGATGCCTTCCCTCCCCCGCCTCCCGCAGGCGCAGGACCAGCTGGTCCAGGCTCCGCAGGGCCGCGCGCGCATCCTCCAGGCCCTTCTGCGTGAAGTTCAGGCGGGTGCGGTAGTGCGCGGTGAGCAGCAGGTATCTGACCTCCCGCGGCGTCCAGCCCTGCCCTTCAAGGTCGCGCAGGGTGAAGAAGTTCCCTGCTGATTTGCTCATCTTCTCCCCGTTCACCAGGAGGTGGCGCGTGTGCATCCACACCCTGGCAAAGGCCTTGCCTGCGCCCTCTGCCTGGGCGATCTCGCACTCGTGGTGGGGGAAGATGTTGTCCTCCCCGCCGGTGTGGAGGTCGAACCCTTCTCCTAGATAGGCCAGGGACATGGCCGAGCACTCGATGTGCCAGCCGGGATAGCCCCTGCCCCATGGAGATGGCCACTGCAGGACGTGCCGGGGGTTCTTGATCCAGAGCGCGAAGTCGTGGGGGTGGTATTTCTCCCCCCGGAGGGGGACTCGCTTCCCTGCTTGCAGCTTGCGGATAGTGTTGCCGGACAGCCTGCCATACTGCTTGAACTTCTCCACGCTGAAGTAGACGCCCCCGGGCCGGGGGTAGGCATGCCCCGAGGCCAGCAGGGCCTGGATGAGCTGCTGCATCTCCTTGATATGGTCCGTGGCCCGGGGGTAGAAGTACGCCTTCAGGAGGCCGAGCTTGGTGACATCCTCGAAGAAGGCCATGGTGTAGAAGTCCGCGATCTCCTTGGGCGTCCGGCCTTCGGCGGCGGCGGCCTTCTCGACCTTGTCCTCGCCTGCGGCGTCGGCCCGGTCGTCCATGGTCATGTGCCCCACATCGGTGATGTTCATGATCTGCCTGACGGTCCAGCCCTTGCCCTCCAGGTGCCTGCGCAGCAGGTCTGCAAAAAGGTATGCACGGAAGTTCCCGATGTGGGCGTAGTGGTAGACCGTGGGCCCGCAGTTGTACATGCGGACCTCGCCCGGGCGCGCGGGCTGGAAAGGTTCCTTCCGCTTGGTGAGGGTATTGTAGAAGCGCAGGACCATGCCTTATCTTGGGCGGGGGGTTAAAAATCCCTTCGGCCGCCGGGCCTTGTTGGGAAGGCCCGTGACGGTGACTGTCCGGGACTGGAAAGCCAGGAAACAGCTTCAAGAACCCCCCCCGGAACACCCTTTTGCAGCAACCCCCGCGCCGCCGAAAGCTTATAAACGCCCTCCCCCTAGAGGGGATATGCACGGCACCCTCCTTTCCTACCGCAGGGGCAAGCACACCATGCGCGGCAACCAGCTCCTGCTGGAAATCCCGGAGGTGGACAGCCGGGAGAAGGCTAAATCCTTCGTCGGCAGGACGGTGGTCTGGATCTCCCCTGCCCGCACGGGAAAGGGGAAGGAAATCCGGGGGACGATCACCAACCTCCATGGGGGGAATGGGGTCCTACGGGTCCGGTTCTCCCGCGGCCTGCCCGGGGAAGCCCTGCGCCAGAAGGTCGCGATTCTCGACAAGGCGTGATGCCCGGGCGTCCTCAGGACCCCCTCCCGGGCCCGCGGAGGCCGCCGGTTGTGCCCCCGCCCCCGGGCTGGAATCGCTAGGCGGCTGACAGCCTGCCTTTTTATTACCCCAATGCAGAAGAGGATCGGGGTGCGCATGTCTTTCCAGATGCATTGGCTTGCCGCCATCGGGTTCCTCACTCTTTCCCTGCTCCTGCCAGGCGCCCTGGCCGCCAACGGCTGCTTCCCCGCTGATCCGGAGTGCGGCTCCTCCCCCGTGGACAACTGCGATGTGCGGCAGAACACCACCTTCATGGTCCCGAACGCTTCGCTGAAGCTTGGGCTGGACATCTGCGCGGATGACATCGTCCTGGACTGCAACGGCACCCGCCTGCTCGGGTATCACGACTTCTGGGAAATCTTTAGCGGCATCACCTTTTCAGGAAGGAGCGGGGTGACCGTCAGGAACTGCAACCTCGTGGACTATGGGGGCAACGCCATCCTGGCAGACAACGCCGCGGAGGCGGCCATTGAGGACAATACGGTCACGAGCGGCGGTGGGATCAGCCTGCAGGCCACCGAGAATTCCGCCATCCGCAACAACACCCTCAACGGCTCTCGGTACGGGATTTCCCTCACCTTCTCCTCGCGCGGCAACCGCCTGATAGGCAATGCCATCACCAATATAGGCCCGTACTGGTACGGGGGGGCGGGGATCTCGCTCTCCTCCGCCTCCGACAACAACCTGCTCGCCGGGAACACGCTGACCGCAGGCCCCCAGCAGGCATACGGGCTGGCCATAGACAACTCCCAGAACAACACCCTCACCGGCAACCACGTGTCCGGCCACCAGTGGAACCTCCTCCTGAATGGGGATACCTGGTCGCAAACGTGGTACCGGCAGGCCGGCATCGACACCACCAACCTCCTGGACGGCAGGCCTGCCGTCTACCTGACCGGGGCGCGGAACCTGGTCGTGGACGGCTCCGCCAACGCGGGCTTCTTCGCCTGCGTGGCCTGCTCGGGCGTCACGGTGCGCGACCTTCGGCTGGCCGGCAACAGCCACGGCGTCCTCCTGGCGGAAACCAACTACTCCCTCGTCGAGAACGTGACGGCCGCGGGGAACAGCCGGGCCGGCATCCACCTCGTAGGGGGGGAGGGCGCCACCATCCGCTCCAGCAACGCGAGCGGGAACGGTGCGTGGGCCGCATCGGGCATCCTCCTCGAGTTTGCCAACAACGCCACCATCTCCGGCTCCATCGCCGCGGACAACCACGGCGGGGGGATCGTCCTCTCCTTCGCCCGCGGGAGCCGCATTGAGCGGAGCCTCGTGCAGGGAAACGGGGAAGGCATTTCCCTGTCCGGTTCCGATGAGAGCCTCATCCGCAAGAACACGGTGGCCGGCAACCGCCAGACCGGTATCGCCCTCTCCGAGTGGATCTCGGGCCCGCGGCAGTCCTTCAATGTCATTACCGGCAACAACGTGTCCGGGAACGGCAGGACCGGCATCCACCTGCAGTACACGGACAACACCACGGTCTCCGGGAACCTGGTCAAGGGGAACACGGACACCGGCATCCTGCTGTACCAGGAGACCGCCCCGGTGCTCCTCAACAACACGGTGGCAGAGAACAGGCGCGGCATCGTCTTCGCGGGCAACGCACCCCTCATGCGGAACAACACGTTTTCCGGCAACCGCCACAACCTCTTCGCCAGCTCAACCTCCATCACGACCCCCTACCCCTCCATTGACACCTCCAACACCGTGAACGGGAAGCCGGTCTACGTCCTCGCCCACGTCCGGGACGCGGTCTTTGACGAGGCCGCCAACGCAGGCTACTTCTCCTGCTACAACTGCACCAACATCACGGTTCGCGACCTGGTCCTGGAGCCGAATGACGCCGGGGTGTTCCTCCACACGGTCAGCGGCTCGGTAGTGGAGAACGTGACCGCCGAGGGGAACGCCGACGCCGGCATCTTCCTCTACTCCTCGTCAAACAACACCATCCGCGGCTCCCGCGCCCACCGCACCGGACCCTCCCTGTCAGATCGTGGCTACGGCATCCTCATCGACCGCTCCGACGGCAACGTGGTGGAGGACAGCGTGACCGGGAGCAACGCTGCTGGGGGGATACACATCATCTGGGCGAGGCTCAACGCGGTGCGCCGGAACACGGCCAGGAACAACACCGGATCAGGCATCTTCCTGGCGGGGTCGTCGTTGACCACGGTTGCGGACAACGACGCCAGCGGGAACGGCTACGGGGACGGCCCCGCGGCGGCGGACGGGATGTATGTAGTGGGTTCGAGCAACAACGTGTTTATCCGCAACCTCGTGACGAACAACTCCCACCGCGGCCTCGCCTTGTCCAGTGGCGGATCAAACATGGTCTCGCTCAACACACTCTGTGCCAACGACCGGATCGGCTGGGGGCTGCCGGACCTCCTGAACACCGATCCCTCCAACACCGGCTTCGAGAACACCTGCCAGACCTGGGTGAATTGGCAGGACCAGTTCATCGGGGAGCCGGGCTGCACGTACTTCTGCACGTATCCCCAGCTGACCGTGGCCACGCGCTACCTCCCGAACGGCACCCTGGGCAGGGGCTACAGCTACCCGCTCCGCGGCGGGGGCGGGACGCCGCCCTACACCTTCTCCGCAGTCGGCGGGTTGCCTGCGGGACTGGCAGTCTCCCCCGACGGCCTCCTGTCAGGAACCCCCCAGGAGGGCGGGTGGTTCGCCCCCACCCTCCGCGTGGTGGACAACACCGGCGCCACCGCGGACAAGTCCCTGCCGCTCTTCATCAGCGTCACCCTCCCCCCGCCGGCTATCTCCGTCGGGAAGTGGGGGCCGACGCCCGTTCCGGGGAGGACCCTGGAGTACATCATCTCGGTCACGAACGTGGGTGTGCTTGCCGGCCAGGCAGTCCAGGTGGTGGAGCTGCTGCAGCCGGGATTCTTCAATTACACATCCTCCCTCCCCGGAGCCCGCGTGGACCGCAACACCTCCGTGGAGCGGCTGGAGTGGACCATTCCCTCCCTCCAGCCAGGGGAAACCGCCCTCCTCACCTACACGGCCCGCCTGAACGCCTCGCTCCCCTTCGGGGTGAATGTGACTGGCGGGCCCGTGTGCGGGGTTGAGAGCCAGGCAGACGCTCCCCCTTCGTGTGCTGCCTTCTCCTTCGACAGCCCCGAATGGTTCGGCCTCTTCACCGTGGGCGTGCCGGGACTGGACAACTACTGCGCTCCCCGGGGAAGCGATTTCCACTGGGGATACGACTATCCCGTCTGCGCAGGCACCAGCGTGCGCGCACGGTATGGCGGCTGGGTGGACACGGGTCCGCTTGGCTGGGGCGGGGAGGGATCTGCCGTCTACATCAGGAGCACCCTCCCCAATGGCATCGAGTTCATCACCATCTACGGCCACATCAGCACCTCCCTCCAGGTTGGCCAATGGGTGGACGCGGGGGAGGTGGTTGGCGCCGTATTTGATTATACCCCAGCCGGCTGCGCCGGAGACCACCTCCATGCCAGCATGGCCTGGCCGCTGGAGGGATATAACGTGTTATCGGGCTGGGAGAGGTATGCCTTTGCCATGGACAACTCGGAATTCAACAAGAAGACGACATGCCCCTTTGCGTCCTCTCACGATGAAGAGGTCTATAACCGCCAGGAGCGCTGCCTTCAAGAATCTGGTGTCTGCACCGAAGAGCAGCAAGTGACCCGCGGTCCCGTGGACCCGAACGAGAAGGGGGTCCTGCAGGGGCTGTACGTCCGGCAGGGCGAAACCATGACCTATACCATCCACTTCGAGAACGTGGGGACGGTGGAGGCCCAGGACGTCTTCATCCGCGACCGGCTTGACCCTTCCCTGTTCAACTTCTCCACTCTGGCGGTGCTGACCAGCCAGGAGAACAGCAGCTTTGATCCCCAGACAGGGACGCTGGCGTGGGATCTGCTCGGGATCAACCTCCCCCCGAACGGCACAGGCAGCGTCTCCTTCGCCGTCCGGCTCCGGGACGGCCTCCCCACGGGGAGGAACGTCACCAACAACGCGAGCATCCAGTTCGAGGTGTTCCCGCCCCTGACCACGAACAGCACCCTCAACATCGTGGATGGCTTGCCACCCTCCTGCGCGGTGGACCCCCTTCCTGTGAACATCACCAATGACCTGAACCTCGCTCTCTCCTGGTCGGGCGCGGACCCCTTCGGGGAGGTCGAGTCGTACACCCTCTTTCTCTCCCGGGACGGGGGAGGCTACCAGCCCGTCATCAGCGGCACGCGGCAGACCAGCGGGAACATCACTGGCGCGCCCGGGACCGCCTATGCCTTCATCTGCATCGCCCGTGACACTGCGGGCAACGCCGAGGTCCAGTCAGGGGGGGCCGAGGCCAGCATCCGGGTGAACGGCCCTCCCCAGATCACCTCCACGCCGCCTGCGCAGGTCCCGAACCGCCAGTGGTACACCTATGCTGCTGCTGCGACAGACCCCGAGAACCAGACCGTGGCCTTCGCCTTGGCCGTCTTCCCGCCAGGCATGGACATCAATGCAACCACCGGCCTCATCCGCTGGTTCGCCAATGTTTCCCTCCCCCCGCCCTCCACCGCCAACGGGAGCGCCGGAGGCATCCCGTGGAACGCTGCCAATTTCCCCACCCTCCGCGTGCCGGTGGAGGTGCTCGCCACGGACGCCATGGGACTCTCCGCGTCCCAGGCGTGGAACATTACGGTGGGCGTTCCGCCTGCCCGCGGCCCCCGGTGAATTGTCGGCTCGGATACCGAGGAGCACGGCGAGTGACTGACAAACGCCCTGGTACGTGTGCAGGCCCCGCGCCGCCAGCACCCTGCGGGGCCTTGGCCCGCAGATGCAGGGCGGCGCCAGCAGCAGCGCGCGGGGTCGCGGAGATGGACCGTCATCACGGGCGAAGGAACGCTGGCCATTCCTGGGTTAGCCGGCGTCGAACGCCCGCCGCTGTAGCGGCGAGTAGTTTACCCCATTGCCCGCCGCAAGTGCTCTTGATCCTGATTTCATTGTTCCCGCATTTGGAAACCGATAGCATGCGTTTGGCAGCTACACACGCACACCAATTTAAAAGCATGCAGCAAGAATTCCTCCCGGCTTCAGCCGGAGGATGCATTGCCACCC
>JACQOD010000069.1 GCA_016202725.1 Candidatus Aenigmatarchaeota archaeon
CCAGTTCGTCGATGAGGGGCCACTCCCTCCCCGGGGAGAGTTCCAGGAACGTGCGAACGAGGCCGTACAGGTCGGGAGGAAGGAAGGAAAATTCTGCCAAGACACACTCCAACTTACCCGTCAGGGGCTCCTTCAGCGAATCAGGGGGGTTCGCTGCGATGAAGTGCGCATGACGGCAGTGGTAGCAGAACACCTTCTGCCGCAGGGCCTTCACTGCAGGGAAGAAGCGCGCCAGGGAGTCCGGGAGGGACACCCTCACTATCTGGCAAGCATCTACACCGTCATGGCACCTTCCCTTCGTCGTGAAGTGTTCCATGCGTGCTGGGAGGAGGAGACCGCACGTGCCGCAGCGCCACTCCTCGGGGGCAATCCTTCCGCTCCAGAGGACGGTGCTGAAGATGTGCGCACGGTCGCCGCACCCCTCGATGCCGTAGCGAGTGATGGTGATCTCCGGTTCCCGGCTCCCGGAGATGGCCACCGCCTCGGGCTCCAGGAACGCCGCCTGGACACCGGCAGCCCGTTCCCCGCTCATCGCGACGAAGGACGGCCACAGGGGTTCCCCATTCGGACCGCACACGATGGTCGCGCGGCCCGTAGTCGTGGTTTCCCCGCCGCCTTTCTCTTCCGCCTCGATGAGCAGGGTGGACCCGGCAGCCTCCTGCGGAATGGTGAACTCGCCGTCCGGCGCGGGCTGGAGATCCAGCTGGACGCCGCCGCGCGTGTTGCGGGCCGCGAGGCCCTTTGCCGCGAGAGGGCTGCCGTGAGGGCAGGATCCTCGCGCGGAATCAATGCCACGATCTTCATGTTTTCTCCTCTGCCCGGTGGCGGTGACGTGCTGTCGGTGCCGGTGGGCAGTGCTGTGGGAGGGGTTGACCCGCCAGGAGTCCCACGGCTGCCTGGCGGGAGTTGGTTTCGCTTCTCCCGCGTTTGAGGGGTTGGCTGCTGGTGAAGGCGGAAGGGCCGGGAGGCCTACTTACACTGGATTGAGACCCGGAGATACTCGAGCGCCGAGATCAACGCCTCATCGCCCCTAGCTTTCGCGATCTTTGCCCAGCACGGCTTGTAGTACACACGGACGGGATCATTCTTCGGTATGTCCGGGTTCTCGTAGCAGGCGCGCATGCTCATCACGGCGTACATGATCAGCTCGCGCCATTGCTCGAGTTGCTCGGCAGTGATCTGCTTTTCTCCACCAGCGATGAGCTCGAGGAGATCACTCACGTCGACGACGGGGGCTTCGAGTTCGGGCTTGCTCTCCTTCCTCCTCGGGAAGACGTGGATCTCAACCACCAACTCAGCGGTGTTGGTGTTCGGCCAATCCTCGATGCCGAAAATTTTCGGATCGAAGTGAACGCACGTCCGGATTTGGCCGTGGCCCGGAGAAACCGTGTCCATCACGTTGTCCACGCGCATCCTGCTCACCACGTCGGCGGACCTCCATGAATCGAAAGTCGTGCAGGCGAGGATGCGATGCCTCGGCGGGTAGATGGAAACAATCACTCCGTGAACGTACACCTCGAGGGGCTCGTTCAGCTTTTCGGCGGTTGTCGCTGATTCCTCGCGCAGCTGGAAACCGATCGGGAGTCTCCCGAGCAGTTTTTCGACCTGCTCACGAGGGATATCCTCGTCGGTCTCGACAACTCGGAAGATGTTTTCGCCGCCGCAACCACCCTCAACCAGAAACGGCTTGAAGGTGTTCTGTGTTTTTGTGTTCATCCCTTTGCTCCTTTCTGTTTGTTGCTTGGTGTGCTCGTCAGACGACGTGCTTCTTGCGGAGTTTCCCGAGGAAAACAATCATGCCCTCCTCCTCCCTGAATTGATGTCCGGCTCTTTGGGCATGCGCCCAATGCACAGTTCATATACTGGAAGGGTAGGGGGGCTGTCTGTTACACAGGCCCAGCCCCGTGCCACAAAGTCCTGTAATATCTCTGCCACCGCCCTCTCATCATGTGGGTGGGTTTCCGGTTTTGCGGATGTTCCCTGGCCTGCGGCCCGGGACGTTTGGGTTCCATGCAAGCGCACCTGCACGGAAAGGAATGGCTGGGGAGGCAGGATTCGAACCTGCAGCCTCCTGATTAACAGTCAGGCCGTCTACCGGTTGACATACTCCCCAGCGCTCAGGGTGTTTCAGTCTGAGTGGTTAGGATCGTACAGGCAGGCAAAGGGCCGACTCCCGGAGGAACCGGCCCCTGATTCAACGCTGGCGGGCAGGCACGAGCTTGAGCCACCACACGGATACCAGAAGGAAGTTGAGCAGGCCCACTGCGCCGCCGACAAGGAACCCGATCAGGGCGTTCCCCGAGAAGAACCCCGCAAGGGTCCCCCAGGCCGCATCCGCCGCGCAGAGGAGGCGGACATCAGAGTGGATTTCCCTGAACAGGAACCAGCAGAAGCGGGCAAGCACCTTGCCGGCCCGCAGAAGGAACCCGGGGAATCGCACGATCCCGATTGCTGTCCGCTTCAGAGCCAGCACGATTCCGATCGCTGTCAACTCCAGAACCACCACGATCCTGCGGGGGATCTGCCAAAACAGAACGGCAAGGGGGTTCCAGAAGATGAAGCGACGCCGGTGGGATTGCAGGATTTGGGCCGCTTCCTCATGCTTCCCCTCCTTCGCCAGACGGGTGGCTCGAGGCGTTTCGTCATTTGCTGCAGTCAAGCCGAACATTATAGCCAATACCGATCCTGAAATGGAAACGAAGAGTATATCCGCTGTGGAGTTTGGGTTGGCTTGATCAGGTCCAACGGGAAGAAGGTAGAGTACTCCGAAAAGAATGACCCAGTTGAGGCCAACGCCAGCGGCGTAGAAGAACATGGGGAAGAAGCACTTCCAGTAGGCCCGGTCCGGCTGCCAGCCTCTGGCGCTCTTCCAGGCCGGGGGGATCGCGGCGAGCGCGCGGCGGAATTCGTAGGCGAGGTAGGCCGTGGCGGCTCCTGCGAGCATGCCGAGCCACCACCAGGGACCGGCAATCTCGAGGGCGACCAGGGAGCCGATGAAGCCGCCGAGGCCGCAGGCGAGGGCGACCTTGAACGGCAGGGGAAGCGAGGGCAGCGAAGGCGAAGGTGTCATGGTTTTTTGGCGGGCCTTGTTCCAGTAAGCCAAACGGGCCCATTCGTTGGCTCCTTCCTCCTCTCGAGGGGGTGGGTTTCAGGGTTTCGCAACAACAAACGCAAGTCCCTGCACGTCCTGTGCTGGGCGTGCGGGGAGTGATCGCGAGTCTTCCCGCGCCGGGCGGAAGCAGGGCTTCGCTAAGGGGCTTCAGGGAGGTGGCTGTCCTCCAAGAAGGTTTCAGGTGGGAAGTCAGCAGAAGCATCTGCTAAAACTTCACGCCTGCGCTTCCGCAGCCGCTTCCCCCTCCTTGACGATGCGGACTTCCCCGTCCAGGGCCTTGTGAAAGCTGTTCTTCCTCCTGCCTGCGATGGAATGGCAGGCGATGCCGGAGTAGGCCACGCAGAAGGCGTAGTAGGAGATGTTCCGGGAGGAGATGTGCCCCTGGGAGGTGATGTCCCGGGCGGTGATGTCCCTGACGGTGATGTTCCAGGCGGAGATGTTCCAGGCGGAGATGTTCCCGGCGGTGATGTTCCAGGTGGTGATGTCCCCGGCGGTGATGTCCCTGGCGGTGATGTCGCCGTCCACCGTGAGGCTGAACCGCTTCCCATCCTTGCCGAGGATGCTCCCCTCGACGGCAATCCTTTCGGTGAAGCGGGTGTCCTCTTCGAGGACAAGGTCACCCTTGATGATTTTCATTGCGTCCTCCTGTGCTGTGTGAGATTTCCAGATCACGGTTTCCATTATGCCGCGGCTGGCTTGAAGGAAGTCGGCGAAAGTCCCTGCACGTCCTGTGCTGGGCGTGCGGGGACGGAACGCGAAGGGCCTGGCGGCTCTTGGCGCGAGGAGGCGAAGCGGTGGCCGCCATGCTCCTTGGGCTACCGAATGCTCCTTGGGCTACCGAAAGGGCCGACCCGAGTCTTCGGGACCGCGCGCCAGACAGGCGGGCGGGCCGGGACCGGGGGGTGCTGGTGAACGCGGGACACGGGGTCGCGCGCTCGCGGGTGAGGGTAGGTGAGCAGGACGCTTCCTTGCAGGAAGCCGTTATTATTTGTCAGTAACATATTTAAAGGTAATGTGGTAGTTTTTAGGGGCAACACGGCCCCCTGACAACGATGGGGTGCCGGACTTTTTAAGGACAGGCTGCCCAAGAGAGGATATGAAGGTTGCACTTTTCGCCATCCTCCTGGCCGGGGCCATCCTGGTCAGCGGGTGCACGGCCCCTGCTCCTGCCCCCCCGGGGGACGCCGGCACGGATGACCTCCTCTCCGGGGAGGACCTCCTCTCCGACGAGGACCTCCTGAACAGCGAGCTGGACGCCCTCGCGGACGAGGCTGATCCCGGACTCGAAGCGGACCTCGGCTCCCTCTAAGGGATCGTCATACATTAACCGGCCCACTGGTTCGGGCATGTTTCATTCTGCATGGGCTCCCCTGACCGTGCAGCGTCCCTTCCACGGGTCCTCATTCCTGCTGGGC
>JACQOD010000071.1 GCA_016202725.1 Candidatus Aenigmatarchaeota archaeon
AGTTGGTGGCGAAATCCCATTGCGGATAAGCGAATGCCTGCGGATGCGCAATGGCATCATCTCCTCGTCCGAGGTCTTGAAGACGGTTCACGTTATGCTGGGGTTCGCCCTTAGCGAGCGGAAGCCTCTTTTCCGTACGCGTGCCTGAGGATATCGCGGATGCGCCCGGCCATCTTTTCGCCGAAGCCGTCAATCTCCTGGATCTCCTCGGCGGAGGCCTTGAAGACCTTTTCGGGCGTCTTGAAGTGCCGGAGGAGGAGCTCTGCGCGCTTGCGCGAGATGCCAGGCAGGCCTGCAACCAGGAAGAGCTGCTGCTCCTGGAGGGTGGAGGGGGGCCGCTTGCCCCGGACGCCGACCACCCGCTTGCCGAGGAGCTGCTCCCGGTTCGCGATCCAGTAGAGCTGCTGGGCGGTTTCCTGGCTCGAGGAGGTCCAGATGATGGGGACCTTGTAGTCGATGGCTATGGATGCCAGCGCCCCCCGGATGGCGTTCTGGTGGATGTTCCGGAGGAAGAGGAGGTCGGGGTTGCCTTCCATGATGAGGAGCGGGCGGTCATACGCCCCCGCGAGGGCCTCCATCTGGCTGAAGAGCCGCTGGTCCATGAGGGAGGTCAGGAAATCCTCGATGGCCTTGCGTTCCACGCCCACGCGCTCCGAGCAGATGAAATCCCCCACCGCGAGCTGCTGCTCATCCACCTCCGCCAACTCCCGGAGGGCGCGGAGGACGTCCCGCTCGCGGTGGTCGACAATGATCCGCGGTTTCGGGTCCATGGCTATCATGGGCGAGGGGATTAAAGAGGTTGGGGTCGGGTAACGGTCCATCCGTATGTCCCGGCCTTTTTATAGCTGGCGCCAGCTAGTATAGTGTATGAAGCTGTCCGTGGCCGCAGCCCTTCTTCTCTTGGCGCTCGCTCCGCCAGCGGCTGCGGTCATCCCCCCGGACGTGACCTACATTCCCGCGCAATTCTCCGCCGGGGCGTCGTTCATCGCCGTGGCCCAGGCCGACCTGGACCGCGCTGTCCGCGTGAACTGGCTCGTCGGTGACGTGGCGGGAGCCTACGGGGCCGTCCCCCGGCAGGGCGACAAGTTCTTCTGCTACTTCTCCAACAGCGGGCCGGAAATCTTCACGGCGGCGAGCCCGCAGGCGTTCTGCGGGCCCACCCCCTTCCTCCTGGCCACGACACCGGCGTTCCCGACCCAGATGGTGCTGAACGCCTACGACGCCCAGGGCGGAACCGCCAGCCACACGGAGAACGTCACGGTCGGCGGGTTCGCGCTCAACGCCGTGGTGACCGTGGAGAACGACACGGTCTTCCTGGTCATCGCGCCCCAGGGGGGCGTGGGCCTGCCCGCGACCGTGACCGCAGACATCATCAGCCAGGACAACATCTCGTCGGTCATCGGGGGGCCGCGCCAGCTCGCCCAGGATCTCAGGACGCTGTACTTCACCGGCAACATCTCCGTCCCTCCGGGGGCGTACTTCCTCATCCTGCACGCGGTCGGGAGCAGCGACTTCGGCGGTGACGCGCACCCGCTGCTGGTGGGCGTGGCCGCGGGAGGGCAGTGCCTTCCATCCGGCGGAGGCGGGGGATCCTATGCGCTCGTAGCCGATGCGGTGAATATTCCTGGTCTCTTCCTCTCCCCGGGAGGGGTATATGAGAAGAGCGATTACCACCTCAGCAATACGGGCAATGAGGTCATCAGCGGGATCACCCCCCTCATCCCCGAGGCCTACCGGTCCATCCTCCAGATCACCCTGCTGGGCAACAATTCCCTGACACCCAACGCCACCACCTTCTTCAAGGTCACCCTCTCCGGCATCAGCCAGGCCACGCAAATCACCACGGTGGTGAACCTCCTCGCCAACGGGACCGTGGTGGGCCAGATCCCGGTCACAGTCTACGCAGGCGTGGGCGGCAGCAGCTGCCAGGGAGGGGCGCTGGCCGTGAACCCCCAGTTCTGGGTGGGGACCCTCACCGCAGGCAATCCCCAGACGGAGACGTTCACGCTCCTGAACACCGGAACCGCGGTCATCGCGGGGCTGAACGCCACCGTGGGGAGCGGCCTCCAGGGCGTCGCCACGGTGAGTGTCCCCGGATCGGTCGCGGCCTCGGGCAGCGGGACCGTGACCGTGACCTTCTCCCCCACGACGGGGGAGGGCTCGTACACCGGCCCGATCACGATCCAGTCCTCCGGCGGGAGCGCGACGATCCTCGTGAACGCGCAGGTGACCCCGGACATCAGCGGGGACATCGCCGATGTCCAAGGGGACCTCGACCTCTTCGCCACCACCCTCTCGGACGACCAGGCGCTGCTCTTCTCGGGCGACCTCCAGGATATCGAGGATGCCCTGGACGAGGCCCAGGGCAGGCTGGACGCTGGCGACTACCAGCAGGCAGCCGCCCTGCTGGCGCAGGCTGAACAGGACCTGAATGCCCTGGAACTGCGGGCAGGGGACACGATTGCCCCCTCACCGAGCGGGGAGGGCGGGGATTTCACCGTTCCCGTGGTCCTGGCGGTCATCGTGATCCTGGGCATCCTCCTCTTCCTCCGCCGGCGCAAGCGCAAGGCCTCTCCAGAAGAGGGGGAAGAGGACCTGGACGAGGACTTCGACGAGGAAGTCAAGCCGTAGTATTGCGCCCCCTGCTTTTAAGGATTGTACGTTTTGGTACGTTTGTTTGGGCCCATCCTCGGAACCAGGGAGGGAATTCCTCCTCTGGTTCCTGCTTAGAGCCTATCCCGAAACCCCTCCTCCGCGATGGGTCGCGGCGTGCAGGCATCCGCCCGCCGGATGGCGGTCGTGCGGAACCGGCAGCCTGGGCAGGGGCCGGCTTGCCAGCTCCTTCCAACCCCCGCACTG
>JACQOD010000070.1 GCA_016202725.1 Candidatus Aenigmatarchaeota archaeon
TAAGGACCCTGCTCAATAGCCACTCGCTCATAGGCGATAAGCCTGGCGTATTCCTCCCAATCCCGTTTCCCGAGGGCCTCAGTCATAAGGTCACGGAAAATGGGCCCGTATTTCAATAACCGCTCTCTCAGCATGATAAACCACCTGGGTTAAAGTATTTAAATAGGGCAGCTATCTGGGATTCCCGGGCGATGCCCAGTACACCCCAGACCGCCGGGGAGCTTGACTTCTGTGTTCGGAATGGGAACAGGTACACTTCCCCGCTATGGCCGCCATCTTGTAGTGGGCAGCGGGGCTTTATAAGCGTTGCTGAGGCAGCAAGAGCGCCTCCACAGTGGCCAATCACCCGACCAACGCCACGAGGCGGCAGCGCGAGCGCTGCCGCTGGGCGAGTAAAAAAAGAAAAATAGAGGGGGCCTTACTTGGCCTTGGTGACCGCGTAGACCTCGCGGAGGGCCACCAGCAGGGCGGCACCGGCCACGAACGCGACGAAGTGCGCCAGCACCGTGGTCGCGGTCGCGCCCAGGGCGTCCGTGGCGGACAGCACGAAACCCGCCAGGAGCAGGGCGACGGTCCCGGTCAGGAACCGCTGGACCTCGCTCCCGGTCACGTTGAGCAGGCCCACGATGATCCCGAGGACCATCAGGCCCGTCACTGCCATTGGACCGACATTCACGAACCCCGCGGCCACCGAAACAATGAGGCCGGCGTAGAACGCGATGCGTCCAATACGTTCCATGTTCATGCCCCCCTTTGGTCAGTGGGTTTAAAGCCTTGCCATAACGGCGTTATGCACGGGAGGGTGGGAGCTGCTTTCCCCCGCGGGGAAGCAGGGAAAACCGGCAGCCGGCGAACCAGTCAGAGCCGCCCCCCGGGTTGTCACCCCCCCGTGAGGGATCGGGGGGGCTTTTTATTCGCGGACACCCAATAGTATGCACATGGCGGACAAAAAGGGACGGAAGAATGCCGTCTCCTGCGACAAGTGCGGCACCTTCATGCGTTCGGTCTTTTCGGATATGGAACGGACCTATCACATCCTGGCCTGTCCTTCCTGCACCAACCAGGTCAAGCTGTCCATGAAGTGAGAGCCCATGGGCTACAAGCCGCACAAGATCGAGATGAAACGCGGGCGCCGCAGGGGGAAGCGGCCTGAGCCGGCCCAGTATCTCTGCGAACGCTGCGGCAAGCCCACGGTCCTGCCCTTCATCCCCCGGGGGACCGCGCCCATCCTCTGCAAGGGCTGCCTGCGGAAGAAGAAGAAGCGGGAGGAGCAGGAAGCCAGGGCCGCGGCGAACCTGCAGGCCCGCCGGGAGCGCGAGGCGGCGGCGCAGGCGATGGCGTGAGATCCCCCTTCGGGGATCTTCAGGTCGCCCTCGCACGGGTCTGCTCCCCGCCGCCCGGGCGGTGCGATTGGCGACCGCCAGCGGTCCTTGAAAAGAACATCAGCGGGAGCTAGCGCCAGCGCGGCTGCTGGCCTGGGCAACGGCTGGGGCGCTGCACTGCGCCGCACGGCCGCCGCCAGGGAAACCTATAAATCCCCTTCCAGCCAGTATCCTCATGGTAACGGAGACGCAGGTCAGGAAGGCGCTGGAGAACGTCTATGATCCCGAGCTCCGGCTGGACATCCAGACCCTCGGGCTGATTTACGGGGTCAAGGTGAAGGGGGAAGAGGTCCACATACGCATGACCTTCACCACGCCCGCCTGTCCCTACGGACCCCAGCTCGTGGAGGACGTGAAGGGTGCGGTCCTCACCCTGAAGGGGGTGGGCTCCTGCGAGGTGCAGATCGTCTTCAACCCCCCCTGGAAGCCCTCGGAGGACATCAAGGCCGCCTTGGGGATTCCCTACTAAGGGCGAACCACAGCATAACGTGAACCGTCTTCAAGACCTCGGACGAGGAGATGAGGTCATTGCGCATCCGCAGGCATTCGCTTATCCGCAATGGGATTTCGCCACCAGCTCGGGGAAATAGGCAGTTTGTTTTGGGGCAAGGCCTAAGCAAAGCAGCTGAAATCGGGCGGATCCTTTGGCCAGCATAGCGTGAGATGCCTGGTCTTTCTCGAAGGGGAGGGATCGTTGGCAACCCTCGTCGTGCCTGAGGTGAAACCAGAGATACGCTACTTGGCTTAACGCGGCAAGCCAGAATAATCAGCAGACTGACTGGATCCTTCGCCCTTGGTTCCTGCGGAAGTGGTGACGAGTAGTTTCACCACTGAAGCTAGCGCACTGCCGAATGGCATGCGGCACAAGCCCCCCTTCGCACCCTGCGGCTGCTGCTCCAGGCGCGGGGAGAGGGAGTAGCGGATGCCACCTGTCCCTACGTTAGGCCGCAGCATGCGCTTTTTAAAGCCAGTCCCCCCACAGAGGTCATGGCGATCATCGGGATCGTGGGTGGCACCGGCATGGAGGGATTCCTTCCAGGGTTCGCGCCCGCGGCCGGAGAGGCCACCTACCACGTCAACGGGACGCCCTTTTCCCTGCAGATCCCCCACCTGCGCGGCGAGGCAGGACCCCACCAGGTGCTCTACCTCAACCGCCACGATTTTGCCCAGCCGCCCCACCACCGGCCAGATACCATCCACGCCAAGGCGTACATGAGTTTCTTCCGCCAACAGGGGGCAGGGAACGTGCTCGCCACGTCCGCTGTGGGGAGCGCGCACCTGCACATCCCTCCCGGGATGCTCGTCATCCCGTCAGACTACATGGACTTCACGAACAGCGACGTGTCCCTGGATGAGGGCGCCCAGTACTCCGGCATGGAAGAACCCTTCCCGCTGCGGCGCTACCTCCTGCGGGCCGCGGAGGGGGATAAGGAGGTCACAACCCACGGCACGTACGTCCTGTTCAAGAAGGGGCCGGCCTTCGAGACCCGGGAGGAGGTCGCTTTCCTGGGCGGGCTGGCGGGACGCCACCCCCTCCTGCTGGGGATGACCGTCCCTCAGGAGGCCATGCTCGCCCGGTCCCTGGGCATGGCGTACGGCTGCGTGGCCGTGGTGACCAACTTCGCCGCGGGCATGGGGGATCCCATCTCCCATGAGGGCAACAAGGACGTCTTCGCCTCAGCTATCCCGCGGGTGCAGCGGATCCTGCGGGCGACCATAGACCTCATCGAATAGTGGCCAGCATGACCGGCTGTCGCCAGCCAGGAGAGCGTGCTTTTCAGGGGCCTGTTCTGGAAAAGGCCCCCGCCCTTGCGGCTGAACTTCCGCAGAAAAGGTCAGAAGCCGCCCTTGTGGCTGAACTTCCGCAGAAAAGGTCAGAAGCCGGCCTTTTGGTTGAGCTTTTCCGCAGAAAAGGTCAGAAGCCGGCCTTTTGGTTGAGCTTTTCCGCAGAAAAGGTCAGAACCAGCGGTGGCGTTTGAAGTAGGACACCATCACCGCGATCAGCAGGAGCATCCCCAGGATGACCGCCCAAAATCCCAGGGGGTGGCCTGCCCCCGGCAGGTAGCTGAAGTTCATGCCGTAGATGCCAGAAATCACCGAGAGGGGCAGCATGATCGTGGCCATGATGGACAGGACCTTCATGATCTCGTTCATCCGGTTGGACATCGAGGACATGTACGCGTCAAACGAGCTGGCAAGGGCGTCCTTGTAGTCCTCGATCATGTCCGTGACCGTGAAGAAGTGGTCGTACACGTCCCGGAAGTAGGTCTGGCACTCCGCGGAGATCAGCGGATACTTGTTCTTCGCGAGGAAGGAGATCTTCTCCTGCTGGGCGATCAGCTTCTTCTTGATCTTGTTGATCCGCTTCTTGAGGTCGAGGATCTTCTCCAGGACCGTTCCATCCGGCTTGGTGGTGAGGCTGTTCTCGATCTTGTCAATCACGTCGTCCAAAAGCTCGAGCACGGGGATGAAGTTGTCCACCTCCTCGTCCACCAGGTGGTGCATGAGGAAGTCCGGCCCCCTCCTGAGCAGCCGGGTCAGTTCCTCCTTCTCCCCCTTCAGGCGCTCGAACCCCCCGATCTTCTTCCGGTGGGAGGTGATCAGGAAGTCCTTCCCCAGGACGAAGTCCAGCTCCCGCAGCATGACGTTCTTCTCCTTGTAGACACCATATAAGATCACGAAGAGGTAGCTCTTGAAGTCCTCGATCTTGGTCCGGGTGTTGAGGGAGAGGATGTCCTCCGCGGTGACGGGATGGAGGCCGAAGATGCCCTGGAGCTCGCTCACGATCTCGTGGCTGGGACCGGTGAGGTCGATCCACAGGTGCACGCCCTTCAGGGCGAGGGCCTTCACCCTCCCTGGGGAGAAATGCTCCTTCTGGACCCCTTCCGCTCCCAGGGAGAAGAGGTCGATCATATCCCTACTTGGTCAGGTGCCCATATATCTTTCGGCGCGGGGCTTTGGCACGCGAACGGCTCCTTGCCGGCCTTCAATCCGCCAGCTTCCTGCAGAAGGCAGTGAGCAGGCGCACGCCCCAGCCCGTGGCGTACTTGGGGATGTACCCCCTCCCCCCTTCGGACCAGGCGACGCTGGCCATGTCCACGTGGATGAGCGGCACCTTCTCGGCGAACGCCTGGAGGAAGGCCGCGCCCATGAGCGTCCCGGCGAACTTCTTGTTGTAGCCCAGGTTCCGGACGTCCGAGATCGTGCCCTTGACCTCCTCCTTGAACTCTTCCCAGAGGGGGAGCGGCCACACCCGCTCGTAGGTCTCCTCCCCGGCTTCCTGCAGGAGGTCCATCCGCCCGTCCTTGCCGACGATGACCCCTCCATAGTCGCCCAGGATCGCCGCTGCAGCCCCGGTAAGGGTGGCGATGTCCACGATCAGGTCGGGCTTGAGCTGCTGCTCCGCATACGCGATGGCATCTGCCAGGACCAGCCTGCCTTCCGCATCCGTGTTCTCGATCTCCACGGTCTTCCCGCTGTAGGAGCGGTAGACATCTCCTGGTTTGTAGGACGTCGGTCCGATCATGTTCTCCGCCAGGGGCAGGACCCCGACCACGTTCACCTTGGCCTTGAGCTCGGCCAGGCTCTTGATGGTGCCCAGGACCGCTGCCACGCCTGACATGTCGTCCTTCATGGTTTCCAGGAAGCCCGTGGGCTTGAGGTTCAATCCCCCGGAATCAAAGGTAATCCCCTTCCCTATCAGGGCGATCCGCTCCTTCTTCTGGGGATTGCCCCGGTACTCGACCGTGACCAGCTTGGGCCCGTACCTGCTTCCGCTGCCGACCGCGAGGAGCAGGCCCATGCCCAGCTTCTGCAGGGCAGGCTTCTCCAGGACCGCGACCCTGAGCCGGAGCTTCGCTCCCCAGCGGCGGGCAATGCGCGCGATCTCGTCCGTGGTCATGGCGTCCGCGTTCTCGTTGACCATGTCCCTGGCGAGGTTGACGTTCCCGCAGATCAGGGCCGCCTCGCGCACGGCGCGCTCCACGCCCTTGCCCCCCAGCAGGGTGCATCCCTGGACAGGCACGGCCCCCTCCTCGGGCTGCTTGTACTTCTCAAACCGGTAGTCGCCCAGCACGATCCCCTCCGTCACCGCCGCAGCCGCGACCAGCTCGTGCAGCTTCGGGATCTGGAGGATCACGGAGAACTGCTTCACCTTCAGGTCGCGCGCGACCCGGACCGCGGCGGCAAAGGCCTTGCGGGCGCGCTCGTCGTCCAGGTCCTGCTCCTTGCCCAGGCCGATGAAGAGCACGCGCTTGGCCCGGCCCCAGCCGTCGTAGCGGATCCAGATCTTGCTCAGTTCCCCCGTGGCGTCCGCGGGCTGAACGGGCCAGCGCTTGCCCTCCTGGAGGACAGGGATGACCAGCAGGTCGGTCGCATGCTGCTCGAGGGGCTCCCCAGAAACCGTGAATGCCACCATATCATCTATTCATGGGGGGAGGGGCATAAATCCCTTGCGGGCCGTGGTGGAGGCCGGCAAGACCCTTCGCAATGGCACGGAGCGCCCGGCAAGTCCGGCAGCTCCTGCTCGCTCACGCCCCCCGGTAGAGCCGCTGGAGGTGCAGGGCGTCCGCCTCGATGTTGGGGCTCTCGCAGATGATCGCGCCCCTGCAGCCGAAGTCCCGGAAGGCCCGGATGAGTTCCCCCTCGTGCAGGTCCGCGTCGGCCAGGTTCTTGTGGCTGCGCTCACCGGTGGGCCCGATCTCGATCCCCTCCACGTGGCAATGGAGGTTCTGGAGGGCCTCCTTCCCCAGGGCCTTTTCCATGGCCTCCAGGGTCCCGCAGAACGCCTCGTAGGAGTGGTGCTTCCCCAGGCTGCGCGCGTGCAGGTGGGCCCAGTCGATGCACGGCAGGACGCCGTCCAGTTCCTGGGAGATGCGGAGGATCTCCTCCAGGGAGCCCCAGGACGTGGTCTTCCCCCCGATCTCCGGGCGGAGCCAGATCTCCAGCCCCTCGGCCCGGAGGGTCTCCAGGGCAAGCTGCAGGGCCTCCTTCACCTGCTGGTAGACCAGGGCATGCTCCATCCCCAGGTAGAACCCCGCGTGGAAGCACGCGCTCCACCCCCCGCAGGCTGCCAGGGCGCGCGCGCTGTTCACCAGCCTATCCACGCTCGCCTGGCGGGTGGCGGGATCCCTGGCATTGAGGTTGATGTAGTAGGGCGCATGGCAGGTCAGCAGGACATCCGCCTCGCGGGCAGCGGCCCTGACCAGCGGAGCTTTCACCGCGGAAATATGCACGCTCTGGACGAACTCCAGCTCCATGGCGTCCAGGCCC
Organism: Candidatus Aenigmatarchaeota archaeon; assembly: GCA_016202725.1. Lineage (GTDB taxonomy): Archaea > Aenigmatarchaeota > Aenigmatarchaeia > QMZP01 > QMZP01 > JACQOD01. The sequence continues at coordinate 6,654 of JACQOD010000070.1, forward strand.
AGCTGCCGGACAAAGCGCACGCCCGCCACCGTATTCCGGGGCTGGGTCCCCAGGGGAATGCCTGCGGTGCCGAAGCGGAGCTTGTCCATGCCTCTATTCAGTCCCCGGCATTTAAAGTCAGGTAGGTGTGCAGCTCATTGCACACCGCAGGTGCTCTTGCTTCTGACGTCATTTCCACCTTTTGGAAACCGATAGCATGCGTTTGGCAGCTACACACGCACGCCATGCCTCTTCCTGCACTGGGAAAGGGTGATATAGCGGCCCTGCGCAATCTGGTCGTCCCCTTTTTCCGCTTCCATGAAGAAGGCAAGATCCTCCACGACTCGCAGGAAGGCTTGCGCGTCCTGGCGGGGGAGTCGCAACGTCACCACCTGGTCCCGAGTTCGGACCATGAATCTCTTTCGAGGGGCGTCGTTAAAAGAGCCGTAGGTGTTCAACTGGTTCGGGGGCTTAGGGCAGACCGCAGAATACATTGAACCGTGCAGAAGGTCGCGGACGAGGAGATGAGGTCAAGCGTCCGCAGGCATTCGCTCCATCCTCAATGGAGGTGCACCATCAGCCTCTGGGGAAACAGTTTATTCTGTGGCAACACCTTATTGGCGATGCATGCTGGGTGGCGGTCCTGTCAAAGACTGGAAACGTGGCGACAGACAAGGTACGAGCTAAACGCCTACAAAGAGCCTATACGTCCACCAGCACGTCCCCGCCCTGGACCTGGACAGGGTAGGCGCGCACCGGCAGGGCGGGATTGGTCTGGTTCGCTCCCGTGGCGATGTCATACTGCCAGCCGTGCCAGGGGCAGGTGACCACCTTGCCGTCCAGGGACCCTTCCCCGAGCGGGCCTCCCCGGTGGAGGCAGGTGTTGCTGATCGCGTAGACTTTCCCTTCCCGCAGGAACAGGGCAAGGGCCTGCCCGCCGGCCTGCACGACGCGCCCTTCCCCTTCGCGGAGGTCCTGCAGCGCGGCCACCTTCGTCCATGCCATACGTTCCCCTTGTGCCACGGTTTTAAATGCTTTCCCGCAGGAAACCCCTCTTCCGGAGGAAGGCAACCATTTCCCCCACGCTGCGGGCAACGGACCGGTTGGCGTCGATGCCTATCCCCCGCCTGACCCTCGCCGCCTTCCGGAAGACGGCCCGGACCGCATCCTCGCCATGCGCATGCCCCCGCGCACGCTCGCGCGCGAGGCACACCGCGAGCGGGGCCCTCAGGGTGAAGACGACGTGCGGGAACCGCAGCAGCCGCTCCAGGTCCCTCACCTGGGAAGTCCAGTAGAAGTTCCCGTCCACCACGACCGGCTTGCCTTCCCGCAGCAGCTTCTTGGCCGCAGGAGCCAGCAGGGCGTTTGCCCGCAGGAAGCTCTTCTGAGCGATGTAGCCCCCCTCCCACTGCTGGTCAAGACCTTCCTGGCGGAGGAGGGCGTCCACGCTGACATATCTCCCCCGCAGCCGCTTGGCCAGCAGGCGGGCCAGGGTGGTCTTCCCGCTCCCCATCGGCCCCCGCACGATCACGTAGTAGCTCATGCTGGTTGTTGGAGTGCTTCTTTTTAACCAGGTCTTACAGGATCTTCATCTGCTTGCCGATCTTGCCGAAGATCTCGACCGCCTCTTCCAGGTCCTGCCGGGTGTGGCA
>JACQOD010000072.1 GCA_016202725.1 Candidatus Aenigmatarchaeota archaeon
GAAGCGAACGCTTCCGGATGCTCATGACATCATCCCCTCGTCCGAGATCTTGAACATCGTTCACGTTATTCTGCGGCGATCCCTAACCACGTGCCCCCAGCAGTTTCTGAAAGGGGACATCATTCGACACCGCTAACGTGCGTGAACAAATCTCCACTCCCTTGCCAGGCCATGAGTGCAAGGAGATCTGCCAAGGGAGTGGCGAGTATGTCCGTCACTGACATCAGTAAGGCTTCCAGTGGACCACCGAGGGGGGCTCCTGCCCGAGCACCTCGCGGCAGTACCAGTTCATCTGCTTCTCCAGGCCCTTCCAGAGCTGCACTCCCGGGGCCCAGTTCAGCTTGTTGAGGGCCTTCGTGATATCTGCGCCGGTGTGGTCCACCTCCCCCGGGAGCGCGGGCTTGAAGGCGATGTCCACATGCCTCCCGGTGATCTTGACCAGCTCTTCAATCAGCCGGTTCACGATGACCACGTTGCGGCCGGAGATGTTGAAGATGCCCGTCTCTGCCGAGGCGAGGGCCTTGGCGTTGGCGGCGGCCACATCCGCGACGTAGGTGAAGTCGCGCTTCTGCTCGCCCGTCCCGTAGATGGTGATGTCCTTGCCGGTGAATAGGGCGTCCATGAAGATGGAGATGGCCATATCAGGCCGCTGGCGCTCGCCGAATACGGTGAAGTAGCGGAGGACGATGGCTGGCAGGCCCGAGGCCAGCACCAGGCGCTCCCCCTCGAGCTTGGTCTTCCCGTAGAGTGACAGGGGCTGGGCTGGCATGTCCTCGCGGGTGGGGAAGGGGGCGTTCCCATAAACCGAGGAGGATGAAGCGTACACGAACTTCTTGAGGGGCTTGCCCTTGCAGGCCTCGACGAGGAGCCGGGTGGCGTCCACGTTGTTCTTCTGGTAGGCCTTCGGATCCTTCCCGCGGACGCTGGTTTGCGCGGCCAGGTGGATGATGGAGGAGGCCCCCTCCAGGGCAGCCGCAAGGTCCATGTCGGTGAGATCCTCGCGCAGGAGGGTGAAGTTCGGGTTCGCGAGGGCCTTCCTGAGGTTGGCTTCCTTGCGCTCGGCGGGATAGTTGTCCGTGAAACAATCGATCCCCCGGACCGCGTAGCCCTCCGCAAGGAGCCGGTCCACCGTGTGGGAGCCGATGAATCCTGCGGCGCCGGTGACCACTACCGTTTCCATTTAAACTCCTCATCGATAGATATGGTATGTCTCGCCTGGGTATTCTTAAGGTTATCCTCGCCGTGGCTATCCTCGCGTTCATCCTCCAGCGGGTGGGGATCACGGAGGTGGCGGAGGTAGCGGCGACTGCGGATTTCAGGTACCTGCCGCTCGCCGCACTGGCGCTGCTGTGCAGCCTGTTCTTGGACTGCATCAATTTAAAGGTGCTGTTGCGCCCCCTGGCGTCGGTTTCGGTCACCCGGCTGTTCCCCAAATACCTCTACAGCTGGGCGCTGGGACTGGTCACGCCCGGGAAGGTGGGGGAGTTCGCGATCTCCTTCTTCCTGCGGGACCGCGTCCCGGTGGGGAAGACGGTTGCCGTCTACGTCATCGACAAGGTCACCACGCTCCTCGTCCTCATCCTGCTCAGCATCACCGGCCTGTTCATGTTCTTCGCCTGGGAGACCGCTGCTGCGGTGGTCGCGCTGTTCCTGGCCCTCTGGGCTGCCGGGATGGGCCTGCTGTTTTCCTCCCTTGGGAGGAGGTGGGCCCGCAGGCTGCTGAGAAGGCGGGCCGCGCTCTTTGCCGGGTTCTCGGAAACGTTCCTCGAGTACATGCGCACCCGCAAGCGCCTGGTGCTGGCTGCCCTCCTCCTGGCAACGGCCAGGTGGGTGGTGAACTGTTTCGTGGTCTACCTCGTGTTCCTGGCCTTCCGCCAGGCGGTGAGCTTCCCCCTGCTCCTGGCGATTGTTCCGCTGGCGAGCCTGGCGGCGATCCTGCCCGTGACCTTCAGCGGGCTGGGCGTCCGGGAGGGCATCTTCATTTTCGCTGCCAGCCGGGCGGGCATTGCGTCGTCCATCTCTGCGGCAGTATCGGTCTTCCTGCTGGTGATTGATTATTCGCTGGTGGTGGTGTTCCTGCTCGCCCTGCTGCACCGGACAGATTTCCGCGACCTCCTGCGGGCCGCGCGGCACCAAGCACCTACTGGACCTGTTGCAGATCCACCTGCCCGGTCATCAGGTTGACGTTCACGTGGTAGTAGATCCGCTCCGGCCAGCCGATCTTCGGGTGGAGGTTCGCCTTGACAATCCAGGTGTGCGGTTCCTTGCCCGCGATGACCTCGGTGATCTGGAGGCCGAGCATCTCTGCGTTGCCGTGGCGGGAATCGAGGAAGCTCCGGGCGAGCTCCGCGGCCTCATCCGCCTGGGGATCGTCGAACATATCCCAGAATGGGGTGCCAGCTATAAAAAGCTTCCCGGCGTGAAAGCGTCGCGGGGGGGCCCTGCCTTACCGTTGAATGGTATGTGTTTAGCTCACTGACCACCGCAGGCTCTCTTGCTTCTGATTTCATTTTTCCCGCATTGTTGGAAACCGATAGCATGCGTTGTGCAGCCA
>JACQOD010000077.1 GCA_016202725.1 Candidatus Aenigmatarchaeota archaeon
GGTTGACCTGGCCCTGCGAGGTGATCTCGCCGACGACCATGACGAGGCCGGTCGTGGTGAGCGTCTCGCACGCCACGCGGGACGATGGGTCCTGCGCGAGGAGGGTGTCGAGCACGGCGTCCGACACCTGGTCGCAGATCTTGTCCGGGTGGCCTTCGGTCACGGATTCGGAACTGAAATAGAAGGTCCCATTGTGCATAGTGTTCCGAGAGCTTTTGGGAGGGAGGTTTATATACTTTTCCCCGAGGGCAGCGCGATACGCTCCCTCTTCTTGAACAGGAATCGCGAATTCCCCCGCAGTGCTGCAAAATTGTAGCGCCTGCAATATTGATATGGCAAGATGGGGAAACGCACTCTACTCCAACAACTCTTTCGCCAGGGCTTCGGGATCATAGGGCTGGAGGTCCCCGTAGCCCTGCCCGGTTCCCAGGAAGAGCACGGGCTTCTTGGTCACCGCCGCGGCTGACAGGATGGAGCCGCCCTTCTCGTTGACCTCCACCTTGGTGAGGATGAGCGCATCCACGCCCACGGCCTGGTCGAACTTCTGGGCCTGGGGGACGATGTCATTCCCCGTGAGCGAGTCGAGTACCAGGATCTTCAGGTCCGGCTTGTTGACCCGCACGATCTTCTTCAGCTCGTCGATGAGGTTCTGGTTGACGTGCGTCCTGCCGGCCGTGTCGGCCAGGACCACCTCTGCCCCGCAGGCCTGGGCATGCTTGACCGCGTCGAAGATCACCGCTGCAGGATCGGCCCCGTACTGGTGCTTCACCACCTTGCACCCCAGCTTCTCCCCGTGGACCTCGAGCTGCTCCACCGAGGCTGCGCGGTAGGTATCGGCCGCAGCCAGGACCACCTGGAATCCTTCTTGCTGGAAACGGTGCGCGAGCTTCGCGATCGAGGTGGTCTTCCCGGAGCCGTTGAAGCCCAGGACCAGGAACAGCGCGGGCCTGCCCGCGGCCCTGCAGGACCGGACCATCCCCTCCAGGTCCAGGCGCGGGACCGTGAGCACCTCCGTGAGGGCGCGGGTGAAGGCTTCCCGGATGACCTCCTCCGTCTGCCCGCGCCGGATGCGCTTCTCCGCCAGCTCCTCCTTGAGCCGGGCCCGGAAACCGTCCACCACCTCCAGGGCGATGTTCGCCTGCAGGAGGTCGGCCTCCAGTTCACCGAAGAAGGCGTCAATATCCTGGGCGGAGAGCTCCTTCTCCGCGACCTTGGAGACCCCCTTGAGCTTGCTGAGGAAGCCCTTCTTCTCCAGGCGCTCCTCCTTCTCCAGGATCTTGTCCTCCAGGGTGGGCTGGGGCTGCTGGGGCTCCCGTTCCTCCAGGGTTTCCTTCCCCTCCTCCGGCAGGGGGGGTTCGGATGTTCGCTCCTCTTCGGGAGGATGGGGACGCTTCTCGGCCTGCGCAGGCGCGGGCTCGGGCAGCCCTTCCCGCTCGAAGTGCTCTTCCTTCTCCTCCTCCTTCTCGAGGCGATCGGGCTCCTCCTTCAGGAACTGCTCAGGCTCGGGAGCCTTCTCATGGGCAAACTCCTCCTCCTGCTCGAACGTGGGCTCCGGCTCCTTCTCCGCGACCGCGCGGGAGAGCTTCTTCACGCCCTCATTGAGCTTCTTCTTCAGGAAGCCGAACATGCATCCTTATTTGCGCGGGGGTTCTTAAGGAGGGGGTCCGCGAGGCTTTTCTACATGTAGGGATCGTCATACATTAACCTCACCGGCTTTACTGGTTCGGGCATGGGGCCATTGATCCCATTATTTCCTGTCGGCCACTAATCATCACTGCCTTCTTGGCAGGAATCGCTGTGCCACGCGCCGCCACGGGCCCGGCAGGGGGGAATAGTGCCGATTATGTCGTTCACGCGCCTTAGCTACCACTGCAGGACCGCCTGCAGGAGGGGGAAATCGAACTGGGTGTAGTAGCCGTGCCCGCCCTCGGCGAGGAGGAGCTGCTTCGGCTCCCCCGCCCGTTGGAAGGTGATCTCAGCCGCGGCAGGGGGGATGACCGTGTCGTTCAGGCCGTGGATGAGCAGCAGGGGCCGGGGCGCCAGGTCGGCGACATAGGTGTCGGGAGAGATGGAGGCTACGAAGTTCGCAGCTTCAGGGGCAATCCCCGGAGGTATAGCGATCCCTCCTGTGGAGACCCCCACGACCCCCCAGATCGAAGGGTCCTGGACCCCGGCGATGATCGCGATCCGCCCGCCCATCGAGACGCCTGCCAAGCCGACTCGCTGGTCATCCACCTCGGGCCAGGACTGCAGCAGCCTGGCCGCGAGCAGGGCGTCGGCCACCATCTGGTGGTTTGCCGGCTCATTGCGGTTCTGGAAGGAGGCAAGCTCCGCTTGCAGGGAGGGCATGCTCCCGCCGGTCTCCCCGGTGGCGCGCTGGTCCAGGGTCAGGGTGGCGAAGCCCAGCCTGCGGAGGTCCCGGGCTATGCCCGCCTGCTCGGCCTCTTTCTCAACCGAGGCCCCGGGGAGGACCACGAAGGCCGGGAAGGGGCCGGATCCGTTTGGGGCTTCAAACAGGCCGAAGATCGTCGCCCCTCCCCGCGAGGCGAAGGTGACCTTCTCCGCCCCGCCCGGCAGGGGCGCCTGCGTGAACGCGGGAGGCGAGGGCAAGGTGTATTGAAAGCGGTTTCCCTCTATCACATAGGAGGAGGCAGGCGCCGCCGGGAGGGACAGAAAGACAGCAGCAGCCGCGACGCACAGGAGCACGGCGACGGCGGCGAGCGCGAGCGGGCGCATGCTGATGGTGCGCGCGCGGATTAAAAAACCCGGCAGGTGGTCCCGGCTAGTCAGGCCGGCGCTCCGGAGGGTGGGCCTTGTAGCTGGCGACCATCTGCGTGACCATGCTGCCGGTCCGGGCGGTGGGGGCGAAGCCCAGCTCCCTCCCCGCCCGGGAGCAGTCGTAGTCCCGGTTGATCGTGAGGGTGCGGACCAGGTGGCCCTTGCCCATGAGCTTCGCCGCCGAGAAGACCAGCCAGGGGGGCCGGACCTTCAGGGGGATCCCCAGCTCCTTGCAGAAGAGGGCGGCCATGTCTAGGAAGGGCATGGTGTCCCCGGCGATGTTGTAGGGGCCCTCTCCCTTCCGGAGGGCCAGAAGGAAGGCCTGAACGACGTCCGAGACGTGGACCAGGGAGATGTTCGTCTGCACGCGCGGGACCGGGAAGCCCCGCTCCAGCATCTTCAGGATCGAGGCGAAGATCTGGGACCCCTCCCCGTAGACCGGGCCGATCCTGAGGGCCACCGCGGGAATGCCCGAGGCCAGGATCTCCCGCTCCGCCAGGAGCTTGCTCTCCCCGTAGGGCGTATCCGGGCGCAGGGGGCCCTGCTCGTCCACGCGCGAAGTGACGTGGCCATACACCGCAACCGAGGAGGCGAACACGATCCGCTTGACCTTCGCGGCCTGGGCCGCGGCCAGGAGGTTGCGGGTGCCTTCCACGTTCACCTGGAACAGCTGCTCGCGCCCGTGGGTGTAGGAGATCAGGGCGGCCAGGTGGATGACCTGGTCTACGCCCTTGCAGGCGGCAGCGAGGGAGGCGGGGTCCAGGAGATCCCCCCGGACCGCCTCCAGATGGACCCGCTTCCTGACCCGGGCGGGGTCCCTGCAGAGGAGACGCACCTGCTTCCCCTGCCGGAGCAGGCTCTCCACCAGGGGGGTGCCGATGAAGCCCGTCCCGCCGGTCACGAGGAGCATGCTCCTGATTGGGCAGGGGGATTAAATTGGCGAGTTGGTGAGCGCTCATCCCCGGGCCCCGCCAGGAATAGCGCCTTTGGGTAGTTGGTTATCAGTTGCGCGCCCGGTGCTCCTGCTGGCAGGGCATTGCCGTTGGGGAATATGCACAGCGCAGCAATGCATACTCCGGCTGCAGCCGGGAGGAATGCGTGCTGCATGCTTTAAAAAGGCAGGAAACCGCTTGGCTGCAACCCCCCTGCGGGAGGAGGGGGCTTTTAAAAGCATGGGCGGCAATAGGGGGCATGGAACCCGGGAAAGTCGAGCGCTACATCTGCGAGCGGGCAAGCCAGGGGAAGGGGGTCTTCATGGGCCTCATTGACCCGGACAAGCAGTCCCCGGACCAGGCGTTGCAGCTGGCCCGCAGGATGGAGGAGGGCGGGGCAGATGTCGTCATGCTGGGCGGCTCGATCGGGGCCCAGGGGCCCGTCCTCGAGGAGACGGCCAAGCTGATCAAAGCGAACGTCAAGCTGCCCCTGCACATCTTCCCGGGCAACGTGGGGAACGTGACCCCCCACGCCGACTCCCTCTACTTCATGAGCCTGCTCAACAGCAAGAACCCTTACTGGATCGCCGGGGCCCAGATCCTGGGAGCCCCCCTGGTGAAGCAGAGCGGCCTGGAGGCCATCCCTACCGCCTATCTGATCTTCGAGCCGGGCCAGACCGCGGGCTGGGTGGGGGAGGCCAATTTGCTCCCGCGGGAGAAGCCCGACCTGGCCGTGGCCTATGCCCTGGCGGCCCAGTACCTGGGGATGCGGTTCGCCATCCTGGAGTCGGGATCGGGCGCGCCGGAGCCGGTTCCCGTGGAGATGGTCCGGGCCATCCGGAAGGCCACCGCCCTCAAGGTGGTGGTCGCGGGCGGGGTCAGGACCCCCGAGCAGGCGCGGGCCCTGGTCGAGGCAGGAGCCGCCTGCATCCACGTGGGCACCAGCCTCGAGGCGGACGGGGGCGTGGAGCGCATCCGGGGGTTCGCGAGGGCGATACACCTCGAATGAGTGGAAATTATTTCGTATGTGTTTAGCTCACTGACCACCGCA
>JACQOD010000073.1 GCA_016202725.1 Candidatus Aenigmatarchaeota archaeon
TGCACAGCGCAGCAATGCATCCTCCGGCTGCAGCCGGGAGGAATGCGTGCTGCACGCTTTTAAATACCCCGGACGGAAATAGGGGGTATGTCGCGGATGTACTCCCGGCGGAAAGGGAAGTCCGGCAGCCACAAACCCGCCCAGTTGAAGGCCTCCTGGGTGAAGTACAAGCCCGAGGAGATCGAGGACATTGTGGTGAAGCTGGCCAAGAAGGGCAACCAATCAGCCATGATCGGGCTCATCCTGCGGGACCAGTACGGCGTCCCCCTCACGCGCATCAACGGCGTCAAGGTGACCGGCATGCTCAGGAAGCACGGCCTGGCCCCCGCCATCCCCGACGACCTCTTCAACCTCCTGAAAAAGGCGGTCAATCTGCACGCCCACTTGGGCAAGAACCGGACCGATTACACCTCCTACCGCGGGCTCGAGCTGACGGAATCAAAGATCCGGCGCCTCGTGGCGTTCCACATCCGCAACAAGTCCCTGCCCGCAGGCTGGAAGTACGACATCGGGCAGGCCAAGCTGCTGGTGAAGTAAAGGGTTACCGCAAAATAACTTGAACCGTATGCAAGATTTCGGACGAGGGGATGAGGTCCTTGAGCGTCCGGAGGCATTCGCTTATCCGCAATGGAATTGCATCATCAGCTCGGGGAAATAGGCCGTTTGTATGTGTTTAGGCCCCGTGCCGCCAGCACGCCCAGGCGCGCGCCATGCATCTGCGGGCCAAGGCCCCGCAGGGTGGGGCCGGGGTCGTGGAGATGGAGCGTCATCACGGGCGCAGGAATGCCGGCCATTCCTGGATTAGTCGGCGTCACACGCCCGCCGCTTTAGCGGCGGGTAGTGTACCAGCGACACGCCTGCCGTTGTCATATCCTCATCGGACGCCCTGGCGCCCCTGGATATCGGCTTGCGTCCACGCAGCTGACCCGCACAGCGCGATGAGATGCGCTGTCACACCAGCGCCCGCAAAGCCTTCCCCGCCGCTGCAGCCAGGACACGCTTGCCTGCGGGCGACCGCTTCCGGATGCGGATCTGCCCGCCCTTTCCCACGAAGACCGTCATGAGGTAGTCCTGCCCCACGTAGAGGTCAGCCTCCTTGCCCAGCAGGGAGCGGTCCACGTAGACCAGGACGTTCTGCCCGCGCTCCTCGAACGACCACACCACCTCCCGTTTCAGGGTGGAGTCCAGGGGCTCGACGGAGACCGGCATGCCCAGAAGGCGCTCCAGCTCCCCGACCGTGGCGCCGTTTTTGCCGATCAGCCGCCCGATGCTGTCGTTCGGCACCCGGGCGATCACCCGTCCTCCGGCGATGTCCACTTCCACCGCAGGGTCGTACTTCCGCAGCACCTGCTGCGCGCGCTCCTTCGCCAGCGCCGCCAGCGGGGAAGCCTCCTGCTGGACCGGAACGATGATATTCTCCTGGCCGAAGGAGTAGATCTCGAACAGGAGCGCCTTGGTCCCGAAGTCCCTGACCTCCACCACCGGACGGGAGAGGTCGGCGTCCTGCATCCCGCTGGGCACCTTCACGGTGAGGGAGAGTTCATACACGGTAGCGATCTTTCCCGCGCTGATGAACACGACGGTGTTGATGACGTGGGGGATGGTGCCCAACTCAATCCGGCCGATGAAGCGCTGGATGGCCGACAGGGGATCCGTGGCATGGATCACGCCGATCATGCCCACTCCCGCCAGCCGCATGTCGGCGAACACCTTGAAATCCGGCGTCTTGCGCACCTCGTCGAAGATAGTATAATCTGGTCGCACCAGGAGCAGGAGGTCGGAGGTCTTGGCCCAGTCCCCCTCGAGGGGGGCGTACTGGGTGACGTCCGGGCCCACCTGCAGGTCCCGCGGCTGCTCGAAGGTCTTGACGATCTTCCCCTTGCCCGAAAGGAAGTCGGCCACGGCGGCGGCGAAGCTCGACTTTCCCGCCCCGGGGGGCCCGGCAATCAGCATCCCCTTGCTTTGCAGCAGGCCCTTCTCCAGGTCGGCGTGCAGCTGGTAATCCTGCAGGCTCACCTTGGCGATCGGCCGCACCGCGGTGACCTCCAGCCGGTCCGCAAAAGGCGGCCTGCAGATCGCGATGCGATAGAGGCCCATCTGGACCACCATGGCCCCGTGGCGGCCAATTTCGATCATCGTGTCCTCCTCCGTCCTCGCCTTGGAGAGGACGTCATCGATGATGGTTTTCAGCTCCTCTTCCTCCAGGGCCTTCTTTCGGAGGGGGACCAGCTCCACGGCCCCGGGCTTCCCGACCTTGGCCATCGGGACCACGCCGACCTTCAGGTGAACCGATTGGGTCTGGGGGGAGAAGAACGCCTCCAGCCGGGAGTGGTCGCGCTTCGCGGGGGGGATGTGGTGGACCGCAACCCCCTCCACCTCCCCTACCAGGGCCTGGACGTAATCGCCGGTGAGGAGGGTGGCGTTCTCCTTGCGGGCCACATCCCGGATCAGGGCGTCAATCCTGCCCTTCTTGGCGAGCTGGATCTCCTCCAGGGTGGGGCGCTCCCCGGTGAACTCCAGGGTGAGGCGGTGGCTCCCGGCAAGGCTGCGGACCTTCTTGATCTCTTCCAGCCCCTGGAAGCCCACCTCCCTCCCGCGGGAGGCCTGGGCCTGCAGCTCGTCGATCACCGCGCGCGGGAAGATGATGGTGGCATCCGTGAGCTTCTGGGTCACGATCAGCTCGGAGAGCTTGCCCTGCACCAGGACGCTCGTGTCAGGTACGATCTTCATACTGCTTACGGGGGAACGGGGCTTAAAAAGAGCAGGAGCGGCCCCCTCCGGAGCATGCAGCGCCCTCGCCGCGCGGGCCGCATGGTGCGGCGCCTCCTCCCCTATTCGCAGGAGATATCCGGCATTCCCCAGTCATGCAGCCCGGACAGCGGCATGCCAGGCCAAGCACGGCCTGTAGGGAAAGCTCTGCAGGATGTCATCCGACCTTGATCCCGCACCGCCGTCCGGCGCGCAGGATCTTGCCGCTGGCGGGCTTTTTCTGCTCCCGTTCCCAAGAGAGTGCATGGGATTCCGCATCCGCGTGGCGGACATGGTCTGCCACGCCTCGCTCGGCCGCACGGTTCCCCTGGATGCGTGGGGAAGCGACCGCGCGGGCGTGATCTTCCGGGTGGAGGATCCGCATGCTGCTGTGCTCGTGTTTGCCGCAGGAAGGATCGTCTGCGCCGGCACCCGCTCGCTGGAGGATGCCCAGGCCGCGGCCAGGAAGGTGGTCGCCCAGCTGCGCAAGGCGGGCCTGAGCCTTCCCCTCCCGCCGCTCGAGATAGAGAGCATGGTGGCCGTGAGCGCCGTGCGCAACCGCCTGAACCTGGAGGAGATCGCCTTCGCCCTGGAGGGGGCGCTCTACGAGCCGGAACGGTTCCCCGCCCTCCGCTACCCCCTCCCCTGGCCGGGGAGGACCCTGCTCCTCTTCCCTTCAGGGAAGATCCTCTGTGCCGGCCTGCAGGGTCACCAGGAAGCGCAGGAGGCCCTCAGCCTGCTCCACGACCGCCTCTCCAGCGTCGGCATCGCCGCCGACCCCGCCTGAGGAGTCGCACCTCGCTGCAGGCGGGGGCCGCGCCGCCAGCCTCGGCAGCCGTTCGCGGCCGCTGGATGGCGCGGTGGACACCGCACGCGGACCCCCCGGTTCAGCCCCCGAGAGGTCCAGAGACCGTGAAGAAAAGAGGCCCCCGCAACAGCGGCCCCTAGGCGGCAGGGGATTCGAGATGGCGCAGGAAACACGATGCCCTCGCGATACTTCCCGCAAACGTCAGCGGCGAAGACGATCGTCGCTCCTGCCGCGGCGCCACGTCCCTCCCATAAACTGCGGTGAGGCTTCCCCGTGCACGACAATTCCCGGAAGGAAGCCGATCGTTATAGCCCTGGCACGTTAAGCAAAGCAGCTGAAATCTGGCTGGTCCTTTAGGCCCCGCGCCGCCAGAACCCTGCGGGGCCTTGGCCCGCAGATGCATGGCACGCACCTGGGCATGGGGCCGTGGAAATGGAGGTCATCACGGGCGCAGGAATGCTGGCCATTCCTGGATTAGTAGGCGTCACACGCCCGCCGCTGTAGCGGCGGGCAGTGTACCCAGCATAGCGTCAGCTGCCGGGTCTTTCTCGAAGGGGGGGTTGGCAACTGCCGGCGTGCCTGGGGTGGAACCAGAGATATGCTACTTTGCTTAGAAGCGCCGGTCGCGCTGGATCGTCTTCCACTGCCAGTTGTACGCCCGGACCTTGGCGGTCCTGCCGAAGCCGCACGCCGCGCAGACCTTCTTCGTGAAATGATACGTATGCCTCCCGCAGCGCCGGCAGCGCATATGCGTCTGCTGGTTCCGTTTTCCCATGGAGGGCGTGCCCTTTGTCATAGGCTTCCTTCTCCCCGGCGCTTAAATACCTGCCGGTGGCGCGGCCGTGCGTCACCGTGCAGCGGGCCAGAGCAATCCACACCCTCCGGAAGCTCGCGCGCCTCCCCCATATCCTTGTTGACGACCGACGGCGAGGGCGGGAAAAGGAGACCACTGTTCCCTCGTCTGCGTGGAGAACTGCCCCCTTCCCTGCCAGAATGTCGTTCACTTTCCCGGGGAAATGTACACAATGGAATCGCCCCGCAGCAACACCTTGCCCAGCTTGACTTCCCGGTCGCCCTGGATGCTGGCATCGTCCAGCCAGATGTTGATATGCGAGTCGAACGCCTTGAGTACGCCACTGATGTTTTCCCCGTTCTTGACCTTCACGATCACGGTCTTTTCAACCGATGATCCGAGAACATCCAACGGTCTCTGCATACATCGACTCCTTGTTTAGATTTGCCTTAAATAGTATCCGCATGGTTTTAAATACTTGCGCGCGCCATAAGCATCAGTGGCTCTTATGGCAGAATGGCACCTCCGTTCACGTCGCGCGCCGACCGGCAAGCTGCTCCACCCCTTGCGGAAAAAGCGCCGCCAGGACCGCGGGCTCGAGTTCCTGGAAACCGCGATCTCTCCGCGCAAGGCCCGCCCGACCCGCGCCCTGGGGGGGAGGGTGAAGCAGAAGCTCCTCTCCGCAGAGGTGGCCAACGTGGTGGACCCGCAGACCCATCGCGCCGTCCAGGCCAAGATTATCACGGTCCAGGGAAACCCGGCAAATCCCCACTACATCCGCCGGAACATCCTCACCCGCGGCGCCATCATCAAGACCGACAAGGGCCTCGCCCGGGTGACTTCCCGTCCGGGCCAGGATGGCGTCGTGAACGCCGTCCTCGTGCAGGAGAAGAAGGGCGAGTGAGGGCCCGGGGAAGCCGGTCACTCCCCCTGCGCAAACCTGGGAGGCGCCAGCAACCGTTTTTAAGCATGCGAAACCAATAGCAAGCATGCTCAGCCCCGGCATGCAGGCCCCGGACTTCGCCCTTCCTGACGCTGAAGGGAGGGTCTACAAGCTGGACGACTTCCGGGGCAAGCCCCTGGTCCTCTATTTCTACCCGCGGGACATGACCCCGGGCTGCACGAAGGAGGCCTGCGGCTTCCGCGATTTCCTCCCCTATTACCGGGCGAAGGGCGTGGCGGTGGTGGGGGTGAGCATGGACAGCCAGGATTCCCACCGGAAGTTCGCTGCCAAGCACAACCTTCCCTTCCCCTTGCTGTCCGACCCTGATGGGATAGTCTGCAAGCGCTACGGCGTCTACCAGAAGAAGAAGCTCTACGGGCGGGAGTACTGGGGCATCCAGCGGACCACCTTCCTCATCGACCCTGAAGGGAAGGTCGGCGACATCATATCCCGCGTTGCGGTGGACACCCACCACCGCGACGTGCTCGCCCGCTACGACCGGCCAGCAAAGCGCTCATGAGGCGCTCCCGGCAAGGCATTTGCCCTTGACCTTAGAACCCGTCAGAAACGCATACGCTTCTCGAGAGGTGTCGAGAACATAGCCCCTATACACTCTTTCGTACGTGAGTCGTCTCCGCCAGCAGAATATTCGTATAGGCTCTTAGGGATCGTCATACATTAACCTCACCGGCTTTACTGGTTCGGGCATGGGGCCATTGGTCCCATTATTTCCTGTCGGCCACTTAGCCGCTCGCCGGCAGGTCGATCCTGCAGGTCTTGCACTTCCGGATGACCCTGTCCCTCGCGATCTCGAGGGCCGCGTCGCGCGGCTTGGTCCCCCGTTTCTGGCTGCGTTCCAGGACGATCGCCGTGTTGGCGGTGATCTTCCGCTCCACGAGCTTGAACATCTGCTGGGGATTTTGTCCGCGGTATTCCGCGTAGCTGGAGATGACGCCGCCCGCATTCGCCACGAAGTCGGGAACGACCAGGATCCCCTTCTGGTGGAGGTGCCCCTCCAGCTCGGGGGTC
This sequence comes from Candidatus Aenigmatarchaeota archaeon, assembly GCA_016202725.1. Lineage (GTDB taxonomy): Archaea > Aenigmatarchaeota > Aenigmatarchaeia > QMZP01 > QMZP01 > JACQOD01. Next base: position 6,322 of record JACQOD010000073.1, read on the forward strand.
ATGGGAATGTTGCTTCCTTCCACCACCAGCTTGGCGCGGACCTGGTCGACGTTGTGGGCGGTGATCAGGTCAGGAACAGCAGCAGTCACCAGCACGTCGGCCTGCACGCCGACGATGTCCTTGCTGGGCAGCACCTTGCCTGCGCCGTACTGGGTCACGGTCCCTGCCTTCTGCTTGACCTGCAGCAGCTTGGGGACGTCCAGCCCGCGGGGGTCCACGAGCAGGCCGCGGGAGTCTGAAGCTGCGATGACCCTGGCGCCTGCCTCCGAGAAGTACTTCGCGGCGAACGTCCCCACGTTGCCCATGCCCTCGATGGCCACGGTCGTCCCGCGCATGTCTTTTCCCGCCTGCTCCAGGGCGACCCGCGCGGCATGGAAGACCCCGAACCCCGTCGATCCGTATTCATGGGGAATGCCGCACTTCTCTCCTGGCCGTACGCACAGGTCCGCCGGCTTGCCGGTGCAGGACTTCCAGGAGCCGTTGGCCTGCGCGAACGTGCGCATGTCCTCCTCGGCCATGTTCATGTCCGGGCCGGCAATGTAATATTTGGGGCAGACGGGCCGGATCGCCTCGGCAAAGGCCCGGATGATCTCCTGCTTCCGCTGGGGCGAGATCTGCCGGTCGTCCGCGATGATGCCCGATTTCGCCCCCCCGAATGGGAGGTCGGCAAGCGCGCATTTCCAGGTCATGGCCCGGGCCAGCCGGGAGACCTCCTGGATACTCACGGTGGGGGTCATGCGGATCCCCCCCTTCCCGGGGCCGAGCGCGGTATTGTCGACCACCACGAAGCCGTGCATCCCGACCTTGGCGTTGTACACCTCGAAAATCTTTTCGGGGCCGAAGGAGTCGAACTCCACCATGACCCTCTCTTGTCTCGCCGTTATTTAAAGCAGGTTGCTGCATGTTCCCCCGCTTGGAGGAGGTCGCTGGCGGGTATCTCACGCTCACTTCTGGAGCAGCCTTCGCAGCTCCTTCTGGAAGCTCTTCACGTCGGTGAATTCCCGGTAAACGGACGCAAAGCGGATGTAAGCGACCTTGTCCACGCGCTTCAGGTGCTTCATCACCAGGTCGCCGATGGCGGAGCTCTTCACCTCGGTGGAGGCCCGCTTCCGGAGGTCGTTCTCGATCTGGTCAACCATCTTCTCGATCTGCTCCAGCTTGACCGGCCGCTTCTCGCACGCCTTCAGGACACCCATCTTGAGCTTGTTCCGGTCGTAGAGCTCGCGCTTGCCATCCTTCTTAATGACCACGAGGTCTGCTTCTTCCACGCGCTCGTAGGTGGTGAACCGCTTCCCGCAGGACAGGCA
>JACQOD010000074.1 GCA_016202725.1 Candidatus Aenigmatarchaeota archaeon
GCCGCGGCCAGCTCCGCGAGGCGGCCCTTCAGGAGGACGTGGAGGTAGGCGGCCACCGCGGCGTCCTTGCAGATGATGGCGTCGTGCTCGTTCAGGAGCACCTTCCTGCCCGAGAGCCTCGGCTCCTCGAGCGGCCTGCCCGTGAGCCGCGTTTCGATGAGCTCGGAGCGCGCCAGATTCCCGGTCTCGCCGGCGAACGAGGCGATGTCCCGCTTCTCCGCCGGCACGGCCTCCATCAGCGCGAGGATGCGCTCTACTCGCTGCTCAATCTGCTTGGCGAGGCGCTTCTCTTCCAAGGAACGAGGAATCCAAATCGGAATGTCTTCGAGATATTGAGTCTTATAGCGGTAGTACCCCCCGGAAACGAAGGGGCTTACTTGTTTTATGTAGAATTCGATGAGCGACGAATTGAGAACACCGAGCAAGAATTTCGGGGTTGGAATGGTGTCTTTCTGAAGATTTATCACATAACAGGTGTTTTTGAAATGGCGAACGTCTCCAGCAAGGCTAAAATTGCTCTTCTTCGAGATATCCGGCGTAATTATTTTTTCCTCGCCTTCATAGACAGAATTATAACGCGGCCCGTCATACTCGTAGAGCTCTTTGCCCCCTCGCTCAACACAGTATCTCTTTTCCAGAATCGCCTTAAACTTCAAGATGTGATTCAGCGCCATTGGATATTTCCTCATTTCAAGGAGCGTTCCAGAAGAATCGTATGGATATACCGTGAAGTTTCCCTCCCAGAGAATTCTCCACCTTTTAATTTCTCTTCCTCCGCAGAGTGGAAAGGTTATATCCTTCTCGAGGCGTTGGGCGGCAGTTTTATTGATAATAAACGCCTCATCGGCGCCGGAGGAAATCCCCTGCCGAATACCAAGGGCGATTTCAGCCAACTTCTTGGACCCCATATTCATCTTTGCTATAATTCTCGATTCCTTCTTTGTTTGGAAATTCCAGCTATTCTCATTCAACGATGACCGCGGTATCCGCAAGGCTACGACAGAGTCGTCCTCTTTTCCTTCACGTTCGGCTCTTTCTATAGAAGAGAAGATGTTCTCACTCTGTGCTTTGACAACTACATGAATAAGACCCCCTGGCTCGACTATGTTTTTAATAACGAGTATGCATGGGTAGTTTGTTGCATCTGCGAAGACTCCACTGTCACCGAAGTCTATGAACCTTTCAAGACTGTGCGAGCCTGCAATGAGCTTCCTCAGATTCCTGCCGTAATCCGATTGTGCAAATTTATTCGAAGTGATGTAGCCGAGTTTGGCTTTCGGTTTGAGGAAACGAAGACCAAGCTCGATGAAAGGAACGTAGAGATCTGTCCTCCCGAACACGGATTTATAATTTTTCTTGAGTTCGTAGATGTAGCCCTCAGGTATTTGTTTAATATTCACGTACGGCGGGTTGCCCACGACGAGGTCGTACTTCTTGCGCTTGAGGGCGTCCACGGCGTCGCGCTCGTGCGCGTAGCTGCGGTAGCTCCCGCCGTTGTAGAGGTGGAGCTCGCGCTGCTCCTGCGGGAGCTCGAGGCTGTCGGTGCGGTAGACGCGGAAGCGGGGGATGCGGTAGCGGGGCTCGGCGGCGCAGATGCGCTGCCAGAGGTCGATGACCTGGAACAGGAGGTTCATCTCCGCGATGTGGCACGCGAAGGGGTTGATGTCGAAGCCGTGGATATGCTCCGCCACGGCCTCGAGCGCGGCCTTGGCCTCGCCCGGGCTGAGCGCGGCGACCGATGTTTTGCCGAACTTGCGGAGGAAGCGGTCCACGAGCCGGTTGGCGGCCCGGACCAGGAACGTGCCCGAGCCGCACGCGGGGTCCAGGAGGTCGAGGCCTTCGATGTCCTTCGCAGGGACGTAGCCCACGGCGTCGAGGATGTAGTCCACCACGTCGACCGGGGTGTAGAACTCGCCGAGCTTCTTGCGCTCCTCCTTCGGGAGGAACTTCTCGTAGATGCTCCCGAGGATGTCGCGGTCCACCTGCGCGAAGCCGAACTGGTTGAGGACCCAGAGGGTGCGGTTCAGCGCCTCCTCCAGGCCGCCGTCGCCCTCGAGGTACCACTCGAGGAGGTTGTTCTTCTCGTAGAAGTGGCCGTAGACCACGGACGCGGAGCCGTAGGCGGCCTTGACCAGCTGCGCGTAGCTGCCGGCGAGGTGGTGGAGGAGCACCTCGATGCCGCCGTTGGAGATGTTCTTCGGGAGGATGCCCTTGTCCTCGCAGATGCGGATGAAGAGGAGCTTGTTCAGGAGGACGTAGACGCTCTCCTGGCAGAAGACCTTGCGGTTCTCGTCCTCGCCCCTGCCTTCGCGGCCGGAGACGTCCCGCCACGCGCGGTAGCCCGCGAAGGCCTTGTACTTCCCGAGTTCGGCCTCGGCCTTCTCCGCCTCGCGCTGGAGGTAGTAGGCGGCGTCCTGCTTCCGGCTGCCCGAGAGCAGGGAGAGCTTCTTGCGGGCCTCCTCGAGTTCCGCGGTCTTGGAGACGTACTCCCCGTACCCGCGCTGGTGCTCGGCGAAGGCGCCGAGCGTGTAGGCATTCAGGCGCTCGATGAGGGCCTGGAGCTGGGGGATGAGAGCGGCGAAGCCCCGCTCGTCCTTGACATCGATCCGCGCGTAACGCTCGTTGAACTGCGTGTACTTCTTCGGGGAGCGGATCTCGAGGCGGGTGAGCTGCTCCAGGAAGAGGATGCCCTGCTGGGCATCGGCGGCGAGGTCGGCGAAACGCTTCCCCTTGAGGGCTTGAAAGTCTATGGCCGCGCAGGATTTGCCCGAGGGGTGCTCCCAAATCCGCAGCTGAAGGCCATTGGTGAGGCCGACGTACCGCGTGGAGCCGTCGGCGTACTTGAAGGCCTGGGGAACGTGCTTCTCATCGCTCACGGGCTCGGCGGGCTTCTTGGTCTCGATGACGATGGGGCGGAAGCCGTTCTCGTCGAAAATGGTGACGTCCGTGCGCTTCTTCTCGGCTTCATACTCGCGGCCCCGATAGCCCAGGACGTCCTCCACGAAGAAGCGGACGAAGCGCATCCGCATATCGTGCTCGGCGGTGGAGGCGTCGATCTCCTTCCCGAGCTTCTCGAAGGCTGAAAGCACGCGGTCTGGGAACCCCCGCTCCATGCCACCTTCATACAGGCGGGCAATAAAAGGCTAGGGGACGCGCGGGGCCGGTACGGCCGATAGGGAGGAAGTCCCTGAATGCCTCTTTGGACACGGACCTGTTTGGGGTAGAGGCCTCGTGGCCAGGAGATAACGCTGTTATCTTTCCCATTCCTACCCCTGAGAACCAGCCGCAAGCGCCCAGAGCGCATCAAAGTACTGGCGGAAGGACAGCGACGCCTCGCTGCTCCGTATGAGGATGGCCACGGGCTCCTCCAAGAAGAGGACGATGGCCGTTTTCTCCCCGAAGAGGTTGATCTCTGCGGGGGTCGTCTGGGGGAGATAGCGGATCTCATCCAGTCGGTTGCCCACCAGTCGGAACGTCTCCCGCGTCACCGGATCGTCATTCGCCACTACCTGCAGCCGGATGCCCTTGCCCCGGCGCAGCCGGTTGATCCGCCTGAAGAAGGTCCGCATCTTCCGCACGTCGGCCCCCCGGCCGGCCCCGAAGACGCGGTCGGTCTCCCCCCGCCGGAGGGTGGCGATCATGTCCCGGTAGACGGCCTCGACGCCCTTCCATCCTTGGAAGACCTCCGCCTCGGTCCCTTGCCGCGGCGTCTTCCGCTGCTCAAGGAAGGGAATCAGGCGCTCCACGCCAGCCGCGACCGCCTCTATCCGATCCCTCCGCTCGGCGCAGTACTCCCGGAGCCGTTCAGGCGGCGTGGCGTTGTAGTGCCGCACGCCCGAGATGACTACCTGGGTTGCCAGTCCCTTCTGCAGGAGCTTGCCCATGACCTCATAGAACTTCGAAGAGGCAATGCCCGCCGCCCGCACGAGGGAGGCGTTCGTGCCTGAACGCGTTTCGAGCAGGGCGAGATAGAGCCTGATCTCTGACGGCGTTAGCCCGACCTCGCGGAGAGCGGTCGTGTCCATGGCTTTGCTACGGAAGACGCTATAAATACTCCCCCCTCAGGGGGAGGCGATTCTTATATGCATTCCCTTCGACACCTCATCATGTCCCCTGACCTGGCGACTATCGCCCATCCTTCCTTCGTGGACATACCCGGCCAGCAGCCTGCAGTCAGCCTCCCTCTCCAGGCAGGATCCTGCCACCGGGACCATGACGTGGCAATCATCGATCCGTTCACCGGCAGGGAAAGGGATATGCTCTGCACCATCGAAGTTGCGTTCCCCCTCCCCGCCAGCCAGCGGGGCCTCCACATGTCGCGCATGGAGGACGCCCTCCACGAGGTGGCGACTCCCCTGTCCTTGGACGGGTATGCGAAGGCGCTCGCCGAGGCATGCGCCCGCCTGCAGGGCAGCCCGTCCTGCAGGGTGCGCGTGGAGGGAAGGCTGGAACGCACCCTCCTGACGCCAGTCAGCAAGCGACCCACCCACCAGTTCCTTCGCGTGTGGGCAGAGGCTTCTGTCGGGGAGCGCTCCGGGACCAGGATCGGCATGAGTGCCCCCTTCTTCAACGCGTGTCCCTGCGCGCAGCGGCACGCCATGCGGGAGTTTGCGGACGCGCTCGACAAGCGCCGCCTGCCCCTGGATATCCTCGGCCTGGCCCCCCTGCAGTCCCACACGAATCGGGGGGACCTGCGCATCGAGACTGCCGGCGTCACCTTTGCCGATCTTGCCTCCATCCTCGGGGCCGCCTCCCCCTCCCCCACGGAGCTGCTGAAGGGAGAGGATGAGCACGCCCTCGTGAAGGCCGCCCAGGCGAGAGGGATGTTCGTGGAAGACATCGTGCGCGAGGCGGCGCTGCAGGCCCTCCTCCTGCTGCGGGGAAAGGTTCCCCCTGCCACCCCACTCCTGATCGCGGCCCATGCAGAGGAGAGCGTCCACGTGCACCATCTCTTTGCGGACATCACCACGACCGTGGGGGAGTTGCAGCGGCAACTGCAGGACCGCCCAATCGACTATAACAACGTTATACTCCCTCTGCCGCCCCCCGGAACCAGGTAAAAGCGCCCCTTTCCTCGCGGCCCGCCCCCACCGATAGCTTTATATCCCAGCAAACCAACCAGGGAGGGTAAAAAGGAGCAATCGGCCCCCAAGGGAGCAATCTCGGGTTTTTCGGCGGCATGGACCTTTTTGCAAATATAAATAGGAGTGAGAGAATGACATACGGTTCGTTCGGTGGCCGAGGCGGCCCCCGAGGCGGCGGTGGCGGTGGCGGCTTTGGCGGCCCCCGACAGATGCACAAGGCAACGTGCTCGGACTGTGGCGTTGAGACGGAAGTGCCGTTCAAGCCCACCGAGGGTCGCCCTGTGTACTGCAGGGATTGCTTCCAGAAGCACAAAACCCCCCGATAAGACCCCCTGAAAGCGGGTTCGTTTTTTCCGTTTTCTTTTCATTCTCACCCCCAGCGGCAGCTTTTTCAATGCGCGTTCCCACCCAGAGGATGAGGCGCCTGTTCGTCGCCCGGTACGAGGGCGCGGACTATCCGCGGGACCTCGCGGCCCTGGCCCGCGACCTGCAGGACCTCCCGGGCCACGGCAAGAGCACCCGGGACGGCTGCTGGATCCTCACCGCCGGCTATGCCCGCAGCGCGATCTCCATAGCCCTGGACGACCAGCGCCCCCGCGCGGCGTACCTGCACGAAGTAGACGTGAGCGGCCTCATTCCCCCCGGATGCCAGGAGGCCCTGGAATCCCTCTACCGGCAGCACCGCTTCCGCATCCTCTACTCCAGCCTGCCTGCAGGCAGGACGGCAGGGGATTTAAGCCCCCCGGCCCATCAATAAGCATGCGCCCCTGCCACTTCAGCCTGCGGGTGGACAAGCACGCTCCTGCCCTCGCTGGCAGGGAACGGGAGGTCCGCCGGGCCGTCCGGCGGGCGTTGCAGGACCTCGATCTCCAGGCAACCGTCCAGGTCCATCCCTCCCACGTGCACGTGGTGGCTGACGTTCCCGCGAAGCGGGAGCTGTTCTTCGTCTCCCGCCTCCGCAACGAACTGGCGCAGCTGGGCGTCCGGTGGGACGCCGAACATTACGTGACCCCCCTCGCGTCCCTGGAACCGGAGTATGTCTCCCGCCTGCTGAAGGAGCTCCACCGCCCGCCCGGGCGGTGAGGTGCAGGACCCCCCCGTTTGCTGGCCTCTTCTTTCCGCGCTGTGCAGCCC
>JACQOD010000075.1 GCA_016202725.1 Candidatus Aenigmatarchaeota archaeon
CAGCATAACGTGAACCGTCTTCAAGACCTCGGACGAGGAGATGATGCCATTGCGCATCCGCAGGCATTCGCTTATCCGCAATGGGATTTCGCCACCAACTCGGGGAAATGGACAGTTATTTTGTGGTCACGCCTAAACCTGCTCTGGCAACGGAACGATTTCTATATGCTGCCCGCCGCGAAAGATGCCAATCGCCTTCCTTCCTTTGCCGGGAAGGTGTTTTACAGCGTACAAGGCCAGATCGGCTTCCTTCCTCATCTGCGGATAGCTCGCATCGCCGTGCGTTGAGGCGATGCCCATGGAGACATCCAAGTCCGTAATGACGTCCCTGGCTTCTGGAGTGAGCCGGTCCCCATACTGCTTGAGGTAGCGGCGTTTCAACACCTCAGCGCGGCCTTTGATGGAACGGGCGACCACGGCTGCCCCGTCGGCGTCCGCGCCCGGGAGGATGGAGATGAACTCGTCCGCTCCCCCGCCTTCCCGTCCGTGGAGGTCCGTTCCGCGCCGGGCCCCGTGCCGGAGGATCCACCCATAGGCCCGCAGCACGCCGTCCCCGGCATCGTGGCCGAGCATATCATTGACATTCTTGAAGTTGTCGAGGTCCGACCGGAGGAGGGAAACAGCCGGACGGTACCGGCGCTCTGGGCGCCGGAGCACCTCCTCGGCCTGCTCGCGGAGATGCTCCCCCGTGTCCACGCCGGTCAAGGGATCCCGCGTTGCGCGGCGGTAGATGCCTTCGAGGGCGGCATAGGCCGCCTCGGCGCGATCCTCAGGGAAGAAGTAGCCGTGGTTCCGGGAACCTTCCACGAGTTCCCTGAAGGCGGCGAGCAGGTGGCCATACTGGCGTTCCATGGTCGGCTTCCCAAACATATTTGTCACTACCTATAGGTGACATAAGAGGATTTATAAAGCTTTCGGTCCTCGCGGCCAACCAGCAACCATTGGCGGCCGCCATCCGCCCTTGTGGAGGGTCAAGGGGTCCCTGCGGGCCTGCCTCCTCCCGGTCGTTGAAAGGCTTCATTCCACCGGTCTGGGACCGGGGGATGAGCGCTCACCAATTTAAGATCGGCATGCGCCGTCCCGATATGCCACACGGTCGGTCCTCACGCTGCGGCGGGGACCCTTCGGGCGGCAGGCTGCTGGCGCGCCAGCGCGGCCTGGATGAAACCCAGGAACAGGGGATGGGGCCGCTGCGGCCGGGACAGCAGCTCGGGATGGGCCTGCGTCCCCACGAAGAACGGATGCCCCTTCAGTTCGAAGAACTCCATCAGCCTGCGGTCCGGGGACCTTCCGGAGAAGATGGCCCCCTTGGCCTCCAACTGAGGGATGTAGGCGGGGTTCACCTCGTACCGGTGCCGGTGGCGCTCCACCACCCGGTCGCGGCCGTAGAGCCGGTGGACCAGCGTGCCTGGCGCCAGCACCGCGGTGCAGTTCCCCAGGCGCATGGTGTTGCCGTAGTTCTTGGCCGCCAGCAGCTGCGCCTGCTCCGGCAGGACGTCGATCACGGGATGGGGCGCGGGCCCGGTTTCGGTGGTGTTGGCCCCCTCCAGGCCGCAGGCGTTGCGGGCGTATTCCACGACCGCGAGCTGCATGCCGTAGCACAAGCCCAGATAGGGGATGCCCTGCTCCCGGCAGTGGCGGATAGCCCCTATTTTGCCCTCCACCCCCGAGCTGCCGAACCCCCCGGGAACAATGATGCCGTCGTACTCCTCCAGCGAACGCAGGCGAGAGGAGTCGCGTTCGAACTCCTTGCTGTCGATCCACTGGATGCGGGGCTTCGCCCCCTGCTGCCAGGACGCGTGCTTGATCGCCTCGATCACGGAGAGGTAGGAATCCTCCAGGGTGAAGTCGCCGATGTCGAAGTATTTCCCCACGATGCCGATCCTGACCTGCCGCTGGGCCTGGGCAATGGTCCGGACCACCCCCTCCCAGGGCTGCATCTTCCCCTCCTGGTAGGGGAGGTTGAAGTGCTCCAGGATCTTCCGGGTGAAGCCCTGCCGCTCGAAGACCAGCGGCATCTCATACACCGAGGGGGTGTCGGGATCGGCGATCACGTGGTCCTTCCGCACGTTGCAGAAGATCGAGATCTTCTCCTTGCGGACGTCGTCCACCGGCCGGGAGGCGCGCGCGATGATGAAGGTGGGCTGGATGCCAGTCTCGTTCAGCAGGCGGACAGAATGCTGGGCGGGCTTGGTCTTCATCTCCCCGAGGTTGCCGGGGATGGGGAGGTAGACGACATGGATGAAGGCGATGGGATCCCCCCGCAGGTGCATGGCTCGGAAGGCTTCGAGGAAAAGGACGTTCTGGTAGTCGCCCACGGTCCCCCCGACCTCCACGAGCAGGAAGTCCAGCCCCTGGGCTACTGCCTTGAGCCGCCGCTCCACCTCCTGGGGGATGTGGGGAATCACCTCGACGCAGCGACCCCCGAACTCCAGGTTACGCTCCATCTCGATGACCCTGCGGTAGACCTGCCCGGTGGTGATGTTGTGCAGGCGGGAGACGTCCTGGTCGAGGAAGCGCTCGTAGGTCCCGATGTCCTGGTCCGTCTCGCCCCCGTCCCCGGTGACGAAGACCTCCCCATGTTCAGTGGGGCGCATCGTGCCGGCATCGATGTTGATGTAGGGATCGATCTTGACGATGGAGACCTTGTAGCCCTGGGCCTGCAGGACGTTGCCAATGGAGGCGGTGGCAACCCCCTTCCCCAGCCCGGAAATGACCCCCCCGGTCACGATGAGAAATCTCGTCTTGCCGTCCGGCATATGCTCTCTGGGGGACGGGCAATATAAGCTTTTTCCCGGGGCTATACATGCCGCTTTTTGTCATCGCGCCGGAAGGACGGGCGCTTAAGAGCCGGGGGACCAAGGAAAGGGCATGGTCCAGGTGAAGGGGATGGAGCCGAGGGACTACCAGCAGCGCATCCTCCAGACCCTCCGCGGGAGAAACACGTTAGTCTGCCTGCCGACCGGGCTGGGAAAGACCAACATCGCCATCCTCCTCGCCGCCGAGCGGCTCCAGGCCTTCCCCGGCAGCCAGGCCCTGGTACTGGCGCCCACCAAGCCCCTCGCGGCCCAGCACCTGCAGGCATTCCGGGCCTTCCTGGACCTCCCCCCCGAGGCGTTCGCCCTCATCACGGGGGCGATCCCCCCAAAAGCCCGCAAGGAGCAGTACCGGGCCACCATCATCTTCGCCACCCCCCAAACCGTCCAGAAGGACCTGGAGGCGGGACGCGTCTCGCTCGACAGGGTGTCCCTCCTCGTGATTGACGAGCTCCACCACGGGGTCGGGAAGTACCCGTATCCGGCCATCGCGCAGCGCTACCTGGCGACTGCCGGGAACGCGCGCGTGCTGGGGCTGACCGCCTCCCCCGGGAGCAACCGGGAGAAGATCAAGGACATCTGTCGCAATGCCGGCATCGACGCCGTGGAGATCGCGACCGAGGCAGACCCGGACGTCCGCCCCTACGTCAAGGACCGGTCGGTGGCCTGGGTGGAGGTGGAGCTCCCCGACGCCTTCCTCGCGGTGAGGGCCTTCATGGACGAGGCCTACAAGCGGCGGACGCGCCGCCTGGGGGTCAAGACCAGGAAGCAGCTGCTGTGGCTGCAGCAGCAGCTGCAGGGGCGCATCCGGGCCGGCAACCGGGGGGCGTTCGCCCTGGCGTCGCTGGTCTCCCAGGCCATCAAGCTCGAGCACGCCGTCGGCCTCCTCGAAACCCAGTCGATCGGCAGCGTCTACCGCTACTTCCAGCGCCTGCAGGAGGACCAGACCCGGGCGGCGAAGATCCTCCTGGCTGACCGCGACATCGTCCGCGCCCTTGCCCTCCTGGCGGACCTGCACGCCCAGGGCGCGCGCCATCCCAAGATGGGGAAGCTCTGCGCCCTGCTCCAGCAGCAGTTCCAGGACCGGCCCGGCAGCAGGGTCATCGTGTTCGCGAACTACCGGGACATGGTGCGGGAGGTGGCCGAGGTCGTCTCCCGCCTGGAAGGGTGCAGGCCGGCCGTGCTCATCGGGCAGAAGGAAGGGATCACCCAGAAGAAGCAGCTCGCGGTCCTGCAGGCGTACCGGGACGGCGCCGCCAACTGCCTCATCACGACGTCGATCGGGGAGGAGGGCCTGCACCTGGAGGAGGCAGACCTCGCCATCTTCTACGAGGCCGTTCCCAGCGAGATCCGGTCCATCCAGCGGCGGGGCCGGGTGGGACGGGGCCGGGCCGGGGCGGTGATGATGCTCGTCACGAAGGGAACCAGGGACGAGGCCTTCCGCTGGAGCGCCGCCCGGAAGGAGCGGAGCATGCGCTCCGCGCTGGAAGGCTTCCAAAAGAAGGAGCGGATGGACGATACTGATCTTGCAAGATATCTGTCAAAGAAGCGAAATCTTTATAAATGAAGTGGACATATAGTAATGTCCCTCATTTCACTATCAAGAGGTAAAAATGAAGCGTAAGCCTGCCGGGAGGAAGCCTGCGCGCCGCGCGGCGAAGCGCAAGCCTGCCGCAGCGCGGAAGCCCACCCGCAAAGCCCCGGCGAACGCCGCCCCTGCGCAGCAGCCGTTGCAGCGTTCCGAGGGGTTCATTCCCGCCCCGCCCCCGCGGAAGGGCGGCTGTCCGGAATGCGGATCCCGCAACATCCGCATGGACCCGTACCGCGGCGAGAGCGTCTGCGGCGCCTGCGGCTCGGTGGTGGCCGAATCCCTCATCGATGTGACCCAGGAATGGAGGGCCTTCGATGACGACCAGCGCTCCCGCAGGGTGCGCACCGGTGCGGTCCTGACCCCGACGAAGCACGACCAGGGGATCACCACCGAGATCGGGAAGGGGAGGGGGGAATTGTTCAAGGTGTCCTCCAAGAAGCGCGCGCAGTACTACCGGCTGACCAAGTGGCACAAGCGCCTCATCAAGTCCCGGGACCGCAACCTCTCCTTCGCCCTTTCCGAGCTGCAGCGGCTCGTGTCCCTGCTCACCCTGTCCAAGGCCATCCATGAGAAGGTCGCCAAGCTCTACCAGCAGGCGGTCAATAAGGGCCTGGTCCGCGGGAGGAGCACCGAATCCATCATCGCCGCCCTGCTCTACACCACCTGCCGCGAGGAAGGCGCCCCCAGGACGCTGGACGAGATCTCCAAGGCGTCCGGGATCAACAAGAAGGACATCGGCAAGACCTACCGGTACATCGCCCGCAAGCTGCGGATCCGCATCCTCCCGGCGAAGGCGCAGGATTACGTTCCCCGCTTCGGCTCCCTCCTCTCCCTGTCGGAGAAGGTGCAAGTGAAGGCCGTGGACGTCCTCGACGAGGCCGCGAAGCGCGACGTGACGTCCGGGAAGGGGCCCATTGGCGTGGCCGCGGCCGCCCTGTACATCGCGGCCGTGCTCTCGGGGGAGAAGAAGACCCAGCGCGAGGTTGCCGATGTCATCGGCGTGACCGAGGTCACCATCCGCAACCGGTACAAGGAAATGGTGGAGACCCTCGGCATCAAGGATGAGGTCGAGGAGCGCGTGAAGGAAGAGGAACTGCTCAAGGCGTAGCGCGCTCGTTGCGCGGTGGCTCGTTCCGTGGTCAGATGCAACGCCGGCACTACCACCGCATAGCCGCCACTACCGCCACAACGGCCCTTTCTTCCTTCAGGGCATGACCAAGCCGCACGGACACGAGTGGTTGCGGAAGGACGCCGCCCGATTCTCTAAGGTGTTGCCACAGAATAATCTGTCTATTTTCCCGGGCTGATGGTGCACTTCCATTGAGGATAAGCGAACGCCTCCGGACGCTCAATGACCTCATCTCCTCGTCCGAAATCTTGCATACGGTTCAAGTTATTTTGCGGTAGTCCCTAACGTCCGTGGGCATGACAATCGACACTGCCCCGCCTCCCTTGCCGGTCCGTGACGACGTGGAGAAACTGCGATTCCAGCCAAGAGAAAGACGGTTATGTCCGCCGCTGACATCATCGGCGGCGGGCACCATCGCCGCCACCCCCGGTCGCGGATCCCCCGCCACCCTCGCGAGGCGCAGGGAAGTGGCTCCTCGCGCGCGGTTTGCAGTCAGGATGCGGTGCCAATTATAGGGGCTTGCACAATTCCCTTCAGGGCACCAGGGCGCGCCCCCCGCCACGGTCCCGGGTATAACACCGTTATACTCCTTTATATCCGGACAGCGCCTAAATACAATTCATCTTTGCCGGTGCCTGGCAAGGATGATGGGTAGCATACACTATTGGTGATCATCATTAAGAGTGAGAAAGAGTTCAGGGACACGATCGTCTCCACCATTCGCAGCCATCCGGAGGGGCTCACGATCCAGGACCTGGCGAACCTGCTGGGGCACCACCGGCAGACCATCTCGAAATATATCTCCTTCCTCGAGGGGGCGGGCATCATCCACCGCAGGCGCATCGGCGCCGTGACCCTCCACTACCTGCGGGTGCAGTATGAGCAGTTCGCCGCGCAGGGCGCGAAGAGGGGGGTGCGGGCATGAGCTGCCGCAGGGCCGCTGGCGCGGCAGGGGGTCTGGGGGGGATGCTCGTGGTCATGACCCTCCTGGCATTCGCGGGCTCCCTCCCGCCCGCCGCCTCCGGGCATGATGCCGTTCCCCTGCCCCACGCCCTCACCCATGAGGAGCGCATTCCGGCGACCGAAGCCTCGGTGCTGGACCTGTCCGGGCAGGCAACGTCGGATGTGTCCGCCGCAGTGCGGGAGAAGGATGGCACCTGGACCCCTCCCGTCGGCCCCGGCGAAACGGTGCGGGTCCGGTTCGCGCGGGCGCTCGATGCGCAGAAGGACATCACCATCCTTGCCCGCGTGGTGGCAGGCGCCCCGCAGGTGGACGTGTATGAGCGCGGGGGCGCCCGCCGCGTGGCCGCATTCCCCTCCGTCGTTTCCGGGCGCTACCAGAAGACCTTCCTCCCTGCCCTGGAGGGGAGCCAGGACACCTTTGATCTGCGGGTGGAAGGCGGCAGCGTGGAGTTCGACCACATCACCGACCCGAACATCACCACCGGCATCGCCCACGACGTGGACATCGCCATCCTGAACGAGACGGTCGGGCTGTTCGTTATCGGCTGGTGCGACGATACCGACGATGCGGCCTGGTACCAGGTCATGTACACCAACGGCTCTTCGTACCGCGCCGCGGCCACCGCGGATGCAGCCTCGGGCAACTACTGCCGCGTGGCCGTGACCGCCCTGAATGAATCGTCCTTCGTGGTGGCCGAAGCCGACTGGTCAGAGACCACCACCCTGCGCGTCGCGGCGTTCGACATAGAAGACCATCTCCTCTTCTCGTTCGTGGCCGACGCGAACATCGCTGCAAACGTGGATGTGGGCATCTGCGCGTTCAACCAGAGCCGGTATGCGGTCGCCTTCGTTGACGACCAGCAGGACGATGCCACCGGGGTCGTGTACGACGGCGTCAACGATGTCTCGGGCCAGGTGGATATTGACGGCAACGTCGCCCCTGACACGACGGGCGCAAACCTGGTTGAGTGCGCCGCGCTGAACGCCACGTCATTTGTCATCGCGTACTTTGACGACGCGCCCGATGACGTGGCGTACGTCATGGCAAACTCCACCGGCAACGCCACCCTCGGCCGCACCCCCGTCACCCAGGGCTCCTTGCTGGACGGGGGCGCGTCGGTCGCCGCGCTCGCCAACGGGGGCTTCGTCATCGCCTACTGCGACAGCACGGGTGACGACGTCTCCTTCAGCACCTTCACGGGCACCGGCGAGAACGGCACAGTGAAGGTGGACATCGACCCGGACATCACGTCCTGCAACGGCTCCTCCGGCACCAAGATAGACGTGACCGGCCTGAACACCTCCGACAGCCGGTTCGCAGTGGTGTACGACAGCGCCACCAACAGCAGCATCCGCCTAGCAGTCTATGACTATTCAGGCAACCAGATCCTCGCCCCGGTCGAGATCGCGGTGGGCAACGTCAGCGACAAGGCCGTGGCGATCGCGGGCAGCGACCCCGTGACGGGCCGCTCAGTCTGCAAGTATGCCCCCAACACGGTCATCCTCGCCTACAACAACCAGACCGAGACCAAGGCCGTCTGGAGGACATTCTACACCAACGGCACGGAATGGGACGGCGCGTGCAATGAGACCGTCCGTCCAGCAGTCGTGCTGCTCTCCCCGCCGCAGAAAAACATCTCCAACACCTCAGTCAATTTCAACGTCTCAGTGCTGGAGGACAACCCGCTGTCCGGCGTCGTCCAGATCACGCAGACCGGCCCCGGGGCCGGCCCCTTCCTTCCTGCCAACTCCACCCTGGCCAACTCCTCCGGGGTGTGGGGAGTGACCCTCACCCAGTCCGCCGGCAACTACGAAGCCAAGTTCTTCATCAAGGACATCTTCGGCAACATCAACCTGTCGGTCACCTCTGACTATACGGTCAACCCCGGCGTTCCCAACGTCACCCTCCTCTCCCCTGCCAACGCCTCCCACGACAACACCACCATCTCCTTCAACGTCTCTGTCCTTGAATTCGAGATGGAGTCCGGCGTGGTGGAGGTCGTCCAGGCCGCGGACGGCGCGAAGACCAACTACACCCTCGCCAACCGGTCCGGCAACTGGGGCACCACCAACACCTCCATCGCCGAAGGGTCCTATAGCGTCCAATTCTTCCTGAACGATTCCGCCGGCAGCATGAACGCCTCCGTCAACGTCACCTTCGTGGTCGCCCGCCTCCCCAGGGTCACCCTCCTCTCCCCCGCCAACGCGACCCACGCCAACCGCTCCGTGGGCTTCAATGCCACCGTTCTGGAAGAATCCCCCAGCAGCGGCACCCTGGAAATCACCCAGCAGGACGGCGCAGCCACCAACTACACCCTCGCCAACGCCTCGGGAGTCTGGGGCTACACCAACGCCTCCATGCCCGACGGCGTCTATCGGGCCCGCTTCCACCTCCGCGACACCGCCGGCAACAGCAACACGTCCGTCAACGTGACCTTCACTATTGACAATGCCGCCCCCACCATATCCCTCCTCTCCCCCCTCAACAGGACCTACAACTCCACGACGGTCGAACTGAATGCCACCGCGACCGAGTCCATAAGCGTGTGGCTCTATTCGCTGGACAACGGGGCGAACGCGACGTTCACCCCCAACACCACCATCACCGTGAGCAACGGATCCCACAACATCAGCGTCTACGGGAATGACAGCGGAGGGAACATCGGCTCCGCGTTTGCCAATTTCTCTGCCGGCGACATCATAGCGGATTGCGACACCGACCAGGATCCGCTGGTCAACCTGAACTGGAACGTGACCAAGAACACCGTCTGCACCGTGCTGACCGTCAACCTGTCCCAGAACAGGACAATTTTCGTGTCCCAGGGCGCCATGCTCACCCTGAGCAACGTCACGGTCAACTTCAACACCACCCTGGACGCGTCCACCACGGGCATCGCCATAGTCCTCACGAACGGCATTCTCAACATGACCAATGGCAGCAGCATGTGGCAGATCGGACCGACTGCCGGCACTTACGTCATCAAGTCGGATGCCCCCTCCCGCCTGCACATACGGGACTCAACGCTCAGCGGGGTCGCCACGACCACCGCAACGATAGACGCCATCAGCATCGGCGGGAACTACAGCACCTTCGTCAACACGACGTTCGCCGTCGGATCCGGCAATAACCAGCGATGCTCCACCCGCTGTCTCAACGTGAGCGCAAGCCACGTCAACGTAAGCCTGAACAGGTTCAATTATTTCTTCTCCCTCGCGGGCGTGCAGATTATGCCGGGAACGGTCAATGTCACGGTCGTGAACAACACGTTCAAATCGCGCTCGGCCATAGTCGCGTCGGGGGACAACCACACCATCCGGGGAAACACCATCACCAACGGCGACACCGGTTCCGGAATCACCGGCATCACGGTGAACGGGAACTGGTCGGTGATTCAGGACAACTCTATCACCCTTTCCAACACCCTCACCCACACGGGCATCTCGGTCACGGGGGCGTTCAACCGCTTCATCAACAACACGATTCGCACCACACAGAATGCAACGTCCGTGAGCGGCGGCTCGGCGAGAGGCAACACTTTCGTCAGCGAACGCCTGATCAGCTCCGGACGGTTTGATATCCGGTCCTCGGAGCCGATAGGCATCAACAACAGCTTCGTCAATGTCTCGATCAACATGTCAGCGATGAACATCACGTCGACAACCGCCATCGGCATCCTCTGGTTTCTGGACGTGAACGTCTCATTCTCTGCCAACGGCAGCCCGGTCACTAACGCGCAGGTGGACATCTTCAACATCTCGCTGGACCGCGTGGGGACGGCGAACACGAGCGACTCGGGATTCATCGCTACCCAGAACCTCACGGAATTCACGATAACAAGCGCCGGAAGCGCTTATCAGACCAATTACACGGTCAACGTCACGTACTCAGGCTACGCCATCGCCGCTGTCCAGCTCAATATCACCAACTCGACCCAGCTGAATGTGCAGCTCTCCCCTGCAGACGCAATCTCACCGAACGTCACCCTCCTCTCCCCCGCCAACGCCACCCACGACAACGTGACCATAAACTTCAATGTCTCCGTCATCGAAGCGGCTCCAGGCTCCGGCGTGCTCGAACTTTACCAGGCATCAGATGGCGCGTTCACGAACTACTCTCTCACCAACCAGTCCGGCGTCTGGGGCTACACCAACAGCTCCATCGCTGAGGGCGCCTATACGGCACGCTTTTATATCAACGATTCGTTAGGCAACGTGAACAGTTCGGTCAACGTCACCTTCACGGTCCGCCGCCTCCCCAAGGTCATCCTGGTCAGCCCCAGCAACAG